>DASUVR010000093.1:0-5191 GCA_036378855.1 Gemmatimonadales bacterium
GTCTCGAATGGCCTGGTAGGTTCCCGCCACGATGGTCTCTCCTTCCCTGACTCCGTCCAGCACCTCGAAGTAGTCGTCTCCCGCAACGCCCGTCTTGACCGGCCGGAAGGTGGCGATGCCGTTGCGCACCACGAAGACGCCTTCCGCCTCCTTCTTCCTGAACCGGGCCCGCAGTGTGTCCACCTTCGGCGCCTCCTCGGCCTCGCTGGGAATCTTCTCGTGCTCCCGCACGGTCAGCGCGATGATCGGAATGCTCAGCGCGTGGCTCCGGGTATCGGTGATGATCCGGGCGGTGCAGCTCAGGTCAGGGCGAATGTCAGCCGGAGGATTCCGAAGCGTGATCTCCACGTCGAAATCTACCGCCCGGTCGCTCGAGCCCGAGGCGGTCTCGGTGGGCGTCAGCTTGGCGCTGTGACTGATCTTGCTTACCCGGCCCCAGAAGGTGGTGTCGCGGTACGCGTCGATGGTGACTTCCACTGAATCGTTCGAGCTCAGTCGCACGACATCGGTCTCGTCCACCTGAACCTTCGCCAGAATCACCGACAGGTCGGCGATGGTCATCAGCAGCCCGGTTTCGCGGGAGAAGGTTCCGGGCACTGCTACCTCGCCCTCTTCGACCGCCAGCCGCACCACTCGCCCGGATATGGGCGAGGTTAGGCGTGTCTTCGCCAGATTGTCCTTGCTCTCCTGCAAGCTGGCTCGAGCCTGGTCCAGCTGGGCCTTGCTGGCCTGGTAGTTGGCTTCGGCGACATCGAGGGCGGTTTGCGCCTGCTCTGATGTCTCCGGGGCAATCAGGTTATCGCCCATCTCTTTCAGCTGCCGGGCACGATCCCAGGCCCGCCGCGCCTGATCCCGGGTTGCCCGGGTCTGCAGCAGGGTGGCCTCGGTCGAGGATACCACACCCTGAGCCCGCGCCACCGCTGCTTGATACTGCGCCGGGTCGATCTGCAGGAGGAACTGGCCGCGCTTTACCAGATCGCCCTCGCGCACGGCGATATCGATGATCCGGCCGGTGATGTCCGCGCTGATGTCCACCGAGGTCTTCGCCTCGATCTTGCCGCTCGCGGTCACTGAGGCGACCAGGTCTCGACGGCTCACCTGCTCCAGCCTCACCTCGGTTCCGGCGTGTCTCTTCTTGTGAATTTGGAACGCCACCACGCCGCCGATTGCCAGAACCACTACTGTGGTAATGAGCCAGATCCGGGTTCTTCGCAGCATGTCTGTCCTTAATGACGAAGCAAGCGTCCAACCGCGGCTTCAGGAGCAGCGACGGCGCGGTGGTCTGGGGATGAGATCATGACCGATGTAGTACGCGAGCCCCGTTGCCCTGGTTTCAACTTGAGACGATAAAGAATGCGGAGCTGAGTCCGTCAGTCCTGAGCGCGGGAGACGATGGTACCAGACTCGGGAAGCTCGAGTCGAACCAGCCGGCCCTGACTGTCCGTGCTCAACCTGCCGCGGATGTCCCCCGTCAGGGTCACCCGGGCGCCGGCAGCGCCGCCCGGCTCACGCCGAGCGACGAACGAGGCCCGCCGGGCCGTTCGGGGGAAGACCGCGGTCAAGGGCTTGCCGGCTGGGGTGGCCAGATCCGCGACCGCACTGTAGAGCGAGAACACCTGCTCATCGAGCAGGACCACATCCGGGCCGCCGGGCAGCTCCCGGCCGGCCTCCGAGCCCCGGGCGACGGTGCGAATGATCAGCCGGGCCCCGGAGCCGGCTGCCAGAATCACGGTTGGTCCGTTGGGCCCTTCCACGTCGAGCTGGAACTTGGCCAGAGCCGATTCTGGAGTGCGGTCGAGCGTGGCGGACAGCCGCAGCGTGGGGTTGTTGGCCGGATAGGCTGCGTTTGCCCGGAGACTCGTGCCTGGAGCACCTCGCCCCCGACTCTGAGCCAGCGTGAATTCTTCTCGACCGATCTCTCGGCCTCCCTGTTGGATGACCAGTTTGGTCCCGGATGAATCCTGAGCGTGGGCAGAAGTGGCCGGCAGGAGCACGAGCAGAACCGCGGCGAGGCGCATGGCTTCTCCGTTCGTCAGGATCTCTCTAGACAGGTGCTGACTCGGTCGATGATAAATCTATACAGGCGCTCACCCTTCTGGGCGCTGGCCAGGCTGGGATAACCCACCGATCCGGGGGAGCCCGGCGGCAGGTGCCGGCTGTCTCCGGGCCGGTAGCGGGACAACATCTCCGGGGGTAGATCGAAGTCCCGGGCCAGCTCCATGTGGACCAGCTGGGGAGCCAGAAAGAGGAGCAGGGAGGTGTCCAGCTCGCCACCCTGGATCGGCGCCGGCCGCTCCAGAAGAGAGCCGAATTCAATACTGAAGATGTCGACCACCTGCACCGTCGCCTCGTCGGTACGGATGGCGCTCAGTGCCTCCAGGTGGGCTTCGCTCGACTGCGCGGTGATGATGAAGAACTCACGGACGCCTGCCCCCTCTTCCCAGGACTCGATAAGTTCGTTCATGACCCGGTGAAGTGTTCGACGTCTGAGCGCCGCCCCGCCAGGGTAGGGCCGGGTCGTGGCATGCACGCCGTACTCGACAGTGGGAGTGCGCGCGATACCAAACTTCTCCGACAGATCGTCCGCTATTCGCTCCACGATGATCGTATCGCAACCCAGCGGGAGGTGGGGACCGTGCTGCTCCGTCGTTCCCACCGGCACGATCAGGGTTGGCCGCTCCAGCAGCCGCTCGGTAATAGCGCCGGGCGTCATGTCCTTCAACCGCCAGGGGTGTCGCTCTTGAATCATCGCGGGCGGCTCTGGGTTCTGATCGTGGTGGCTGCCGGAGTGGCTGTAGCCGAATGGCTGCGGCAGCCGGGCGGACTCTGGCTCTGGGTGGCCTGGATCTCGGTAGCGGCGGAAATGGCGGTGCTATGGCCTCTGTCGGGGTGGCGTCAGCGTGCGCTCCTGATCCTGCTTGCCGGACTGGCCCTTGTGCTCACCATAGGCCACCGGCAGATCAGAGCCATCGAGAGCCGCTGGCCTCAGGAGCGTGAGAAGCGGGTTACGGCAGCCTCGCAGCATCTCGCGGCGGATCTCCATTCGGCTTTGCATCGCGCCGAGCGACTGGCCGAAACCGCCATGGCCACTCCGGCAAGGACCCAGGACGCGGCACTGAAGGAATTGGGCCGGCTGGTTCCCTCGGGCGGGCCGGAAATGAGCGTGACGGTGTTCGACTCTTCCGGCGATCCTTGGGCCTGGGCCGGCCGGCATCGGCTCCTGCCCCGCGCCGACGGCGACTCGTTCGCCGCTCGGACGAGTGGATATTACGTCGTGCTGGAGGCCCGGCGCCACTCAGCCGAGGGGCGTAGTGCGGTGGCCGGCGTGTTGATCTGGGCCCATCCAGCCGTCCCTGATCGCAACCGAAGCCTGGCCGAGCTGTTTCGGCAGCGCACCGAAGTTGGTCTCGCGGTGTATCCCTCCGGCACCGCGCCAGAGAGTGCCGACGTGTTTGACTACGAGGAGCCCACGACCTCAGGCTCCCGGCTGCTCTTCAGCGTTCAGCCTATCCCACCGGAGCAGGGAGCGGCCAAGGAGCTGGTCTTCCTCCGGACCAGCCATGCGTTGCTCTGGCTGTTTCTCTTGACCTTGATCCTGGCGCTCGGAATAGCAACAGGAACGCTCGAGCGATTCCTCCTGCTCGGCCTGGTCTTGTGGCTGGTGGCCCGGGCACCGCTCGGACCCGCGCTCGGGCTGCAACCGCTCTTCTCGCCGGCCACATTCTTTCGGCGGCTCCTCGGGCCGCTTTCGTCGTCCGCCGGGGTGCTGGCGCTGTCCGGCGTTCTGCTGACGATGGCAGGGATCTGGCTCTGGCGCCGAGGCTTGCCGCGGCGCTGGTACGGCGTTCTGCTCGGGGCGATTCTGCTGCTCGCGTCGCCCTATCTCATTAGCGATCTCGGTAAAGGCATTACTCCACCCGCCCACGGTGTTTCGGTCGCACTGTGGCTGACCTGGCAGCTCACGCTTCTGGTCGCAGCATCCGCGTTGATCGTGCTGGCGGCATCATTGTTTCGGGGAAACGGACCCGAGAGCCACACTCGCTGGCGGATCATCGCCGGAGTGGGAATTGCCTTTGCGGCTGCTCTGATTGGGATGTACGTGTGGAGTCCGCGGGGAGCCTGGCCCGATTGGTACACGTTCCTCTGGACGCCAGCGCTGCTGCTGGTCACGCTGCCCGCGCCCCGTTGGGCAACGATCAGTGGAATTGCCCTCGTTGCCGGCAGCTCGGCGGCGCTGGTCACCTGGGGCGCCGAGCTGTCTGGCCGAATCCAGGTGGCCCAGCGCGACGTGGCTCGTCTGGGCGACGAACCTGACCCCCTGGCAGTACCGCTGCTGGAACGCTTTGCCGAGCAGGCGTGGCGCTCGCGTCCGCCGGTAAACGCGTCAGAGCTGTACGCGATCTGGCATGGCTCAGCCCTGGAAACCCAGGGATATCCGGCCAACCTGGCGTTGTGGTCCGCTTCGGGCGAGATGCGGGACGAGCTTGTGCTCGAGTCTCTGGATGTGCCGGATTCGCTCCTGGCCGCCGCAGTCCGGAGTCTTCCTCGCACCGACAGCATTCAAGTAACTCAGATTCTTCGAACCCCCGGCGTGCACAACCTCCTGCTGGTTCGACTTACCCCCCAGGAGGTCATGACTGCACTGGTGGGACCCCGATCGGAGCTCGTGCTTCCCGGACGACTTGGGCGTCTGCTCGATCCGACCCGCCGCAGTGTCCCCTTGTATACGCTATCCCTCTCGCCCTCGCCCGAAGCACAGCCACCACCTCCGAGCCGCTGGCGACGAGAGGGCTGGATCCTGCGCAGCGACTTCCCCCTGATGCTGACGGGGACGGCTCGGGTAGTTCATGCCACTGTGGACCTCCGGGCTCCAGTGCCGCTTTTCGTCCGCGGCGTGCTGGTAGTCCTGCTCGATGCCGCGGTCCTTGCCCTCCTCTGGTTCCTCGCCGAACTGGTGGCTGGAGTGAGGCCGACTCCCCCGCGCTGGCGCAGCCTTGGCCGTTCCTTCCGGGTTCGCCTGGCTTTCACCCTGGGCGCGTTCTTCATTGTGCCCGCCGTTGGTTTTGCGGCCTGGAGCTTCGTTCGCCTGGGCAACGAGGTGGAACGGAGCCGAGACCTGCTCATCACGCAAACTCTACGGGACGCGGTTGTCGCAGGAGGCGCGGCATTCCGCACCGAGACCCCACGTCCA
>DASUVR010000094.1:0-6305 GCA_036378855.1 Gemmatimonadales bacterium
AGCGACCCGCGGCGGCCCGTTCGTTCATCGCCCGTCCGCCCGCCCGCCTGACCGCCTGACCGCCCGAGCACCATGCCCAAACCCCGCTCCGTCTACCGCTGCACCGAATGCGGCCACGAGCACCCCAAGTGGGTGGGCCGGTGCGAGGCGTGCGCCGCCTGGAACTCGGTTGCGGAGGAGCCCGCGGTCGGCCGGACAGGTGGTCGGTCGGTCGGTTCCCGTGCCAAATCCGTCCGCCCGTCCGCCCGTCCGCCCCTCCGACTACGCGACGTGGCCGCGCAGCCGCTCGAGCGGTGGCGCACCGGCATGCCGGAATTCGACTTCGTGCTGGGTGGCGGGATAGTGCCTGGTTCGATGACGCTCATCGGTGGTGAGCCGGGCATCGGCAAATCCACACTTCTGCTTCAGGCCGCCGCCCGGCTGGAGAATGCGGGTCATCGGGTCTTGTACACCAGCGGCGAGGAGTCGCCGGACCAGATCCGGCTTCGGGCAGACCGCCTGATCAACGAAGATGCCGGACCGGTGCACGTCCTGGGCGAAACCCGGCTCGAATCGATCATCCAGGCAGTCGGTACCGTAGGCGCCGACGTGGTGGTGATCGATTCAATCCAAACCGTGTACACCGATCAGCTGGAGAGCGCGCCCGGTAACGTGGGACAGGTGCGCGAGTGCTCGGGTCAGCTCATGCGGTTCGCCAAGGAAAGCGGTACTTCGGTCATCGTTGTCGGGCACGTCACCAAAGGTGGTGGCATCGCCGGCCCCAAGACGCTGGAGCACATCGTCGACACCGTCCTCTATTTCGAAGGCGAAGCCACCCTGGATTACCGGCTGCTGCGCACCACCAAGAACCGGTTCGGGTCGGTCGATGAGCTGGGAGTCTTTTCCATGACCGAGACCGGTTTAGTGGCGGTGCCCAATCCCTCGGCGGTGTTCCTTGCCGCGCGCGCCGGAGGCACCAGCGGCAGCGCCGTCACCGCGCTCATGGAAGGCACTCGGCCCGTGCTGGTCGAGGTCCAGGCTCTCGCCGCCAAATCCGGGTACGGCACACCGCAGCGAGTGGCCACCGGGCTGGATCCGCGCCGGCTGGCGGTGCTCCTCGCGGTACTCGAGCGCCGGGCCGCTACCTCGTTTGCCAATCTCGATGTGTTCGTTCAGGTCACCGCTGGTGTGCGGCTCAACGAGCCGGGGGCCGATCTCGCGGTGGCAGCCGCCCTGCTCTCCAGCCTTTACAATCGGCCGGCGCCGGCCGACGTGGTCTTCCTCGGCGAAATCGGGCTCGGTGGTGAGATCCGACCCAGCGGAGCGGTGGAGCGCCGGATTGCCGAAGCGGTGCGGCTGGGTTTTCCGCGGGTGTTTGGCTCCTCCCGCAGCACCGTGCAGGTGCCCGGCGCATCGCTGGTGGGGCTGGATCACGTGGATCAGCTGGTGCAGGCTCTTGCCGCGTGACGTCGCTGCAATTGTAGTCGCTGGAGGGCAGGGGCTTCGCCTTGGTGGAGGTGTCCCCAAGCAGTACCGCCCGGTCGGAGGAATCCCCATAGTGCTTCGAGCGCTTCGGCCCTTCACCTCGCATCCCGAGATCACCCAGGTGGTATTGGTGCTGCCTCCGTCAGATGTGGCCCAGCCGCCTGATTTCCTGTCCCAGCTCCAGCTTCCCCGCGATTCCTTTGCTTTTTCGATCGCTCCGGGAGGGGCGCACCGGGGAGATTCGGTGCGCAACGGACTGGCCCAGCTGGGAGATTCCTGCGCTGTGGTGCTGGTGCACGATGGCGCTCGCCCCTTCGTCGAGCGCGACGTAATCGACACGGTCATCATGCATGCCCGCCAAGGGCATGGCGCAGTCGCCGCTGTCCCCTTGAGCGATACCCTGAAGGAGGCGTCGCCTCATGAGCCTGGCCTGGTGCTGCGAACCCGGCCTCGAGCCCGCCTCTGGCGGGCGCAAACCCCTCAGGGATTTCCCCGCACCATGCTGGAACAGGCGTACCAGCGGGCGGCACGGCTGGGCCGCCGGGCCAGCGACGATGCGGCACTGGTCGAAGCCATGGGTGTCCCCGTCCGGCTGGTGCCAGACTCGAGCAGGAACTTCAAGATCACTACGGCAGAAGACCTCGAGCTCGCGGAACTGCTCGCGGGGTCCCCCAGGTGATTCTGCCGTTTCGCACCGAGGATGAGGTTACCGCCGCCATTCCCCACGTCGGCCGGCATCTTCGCGCTGGAAAATTACTGGCCTATCCCACTGAAACCGTGTACGGCCTGGGCTCCGCTCCTACCGTTCCCGCTCTGGCAGCGCTGGCCCGGCTGAAGGGCAGGCCGGAGGGAAAGCCGTTCCTGCTGCTTATCTCCAGCCGGCGGATGGCCGAGGAGTGGGGACTCGTATTCACGGCATCGGCGACGGCGCTATCCGATGCGTTCTGGCCCGGTCCGCTGACCCTGGTTCTTCGCGGCGGCGAGGGGCGTTTGCCGGACGAGCTCAGGGGTCGGGAGGGCGGAATCGCGGTCCGCTATACGTCGCACCCCGGCATCGCCCGCCTGGTGGCAGCTCTCGGTGAGCCGCTGACCTCCACTTCCGCCAATCGTCCTGGAAGCCCGCCGGCACCCGGGGCAGACCGGCTGGTCGAAGTGTTCGGGCCGGAGGAGCGCAACGGCGAGTTGCTGGTGCTCGATGGCGGCGTCCTCGGCAACGTCCCGCCATCGACTCTGGTCGATTGCACCGAGTCCGTGCCGCGTCTGGTGCGCGAAGGCGCGCTCCCAAGAGGTGAACTGCGCCGGGCGGCGGGCCGGCTGGCGCCGTAATCAGAAGCGTGAAGGGTGAACGGTAAACGGTAAACCGGCCGCTCCCATCCGCCCCGTTCACCGTTTACTGTTTACTGTTCACGCAGTTTTAGGAGACCATGCACGTCCTTTTCGTCTGCACCGGAAACACCTGCCGCAGCCCCATGGCCGAAGCATTGTTGCGCGAGGCGCTCGCCAGCCGCGGTGCGGAACAGATTACCGTATCGTCCGCCGGCACCGGCGCGTGGGATGGGGCGCCAATCTCCGAAGGCGCGTATCTGGTCGGACTGGAGCATGGCCTGGATCTCAGCAGCCATCGCGCACAGCTGCTTACCCGCGAGGCGGTCAAGGCCGCCGACCTGATTCTCACCATGTCCAGTCACCATCGCGCCCGGGTGGCAGAGCTCGGCGGAGAAGAGAAGGTCCATGTTCTGGGCGATTACGCCGGCCGGGATGCGGGACGCAGCGAGGTGAGTGACCCGTTCGGCTCCGATCTTGCCAGCTACCGTCAAACCTATGATGAGCTTCAGGAGCTGATCGGCGGGGTAGTCAGCCGGGTGGCTGGCACCGTGCGGTGATCAGCGGCAATTCCCGGGTCCTCGTCATTCTGGGAAACCCGGTATCACACTCCCTCTCTCCCACCATGCAGAACGCCGCGTTCCGCGCCCTCGGAATGACCGCGGTGTACGTCCCTCTTCGCTGCCGGGCGGAGGATCTCGCTTCGCTGATCCGGGGCATTGCCCATGCGGGCGGCGGTGGGAACGTGACGGTTCCTCACAAGGAAAGCGCCGCTCGGTCGGTCGACACCGCCTGTGAGCTGGTGCAGGCCGTAGAGGCCTGCAACACCTTCTGGAACGAGGACGGGAAGACGGTGGGAGACAACACCGACGTGCCCGGCCTGCTGGAGGCATTGCACCAGCTCGAGGTACGGCAGGAGCCCTGGTTCATCCAGGGTACCGGTGGAGGAGCGAGGGCGGCCGCAGTCGCCGCGGCGCAGCACGGGGTGCCGGTTGCCGTCGGTTCGCGGGATCAGCGGCGGCATAATGAGTTCGAGCATTGGATGGGCTCGCGCGGCGTCGCGCTGGCCGAGCCCTCGAGCTGCCGGGTGCTGATCAACACCACGCCTCTGGGACTCAACCCGACGGATCCTCTTCCAATCGACGCAGGCCGCTTTCCCCGGGCGGATGTAGCCTTCGACATGGTCTACGCGCCGGGTGAGACCCGCTGGATCCGCAGCGTCCGACCGCGGGTGCGTCGTTCAGCGGATGGCCGCGCCATGCTGGTGGCCCAAGGGGCCGCGGCTTTCGAGCGTTGGTTTCCCGGCAAGCGCGCTCCGGTGGAGGTCATGCGAGCAGCGGTGAATGGCGCACTCCGTTAGGGACCGACTGGCCCGGGTCGAGCGCTGGCTGCTGCCGCCGGCGTGCCTGCTTTGCCACGAGCCCGTACCAGAGCGGGAAAATGACAGCCTGATCTGCAGCGTGTGCCGCTCGCGCTGGCGTCCCGTGCCCCATCCGCTCTGTCAGCGGTGCGGGCAACCCAGCCTTAGGGATCTTGACTGCCGGCTGTGTCAGCAATGGCCTGCCGGGCTTTCCCGGGTCCGCAGCGCGGTGTGGCTGGAGGGCTCCGCGAGAGCCGCGGTGCACCAGCTCAAGTACCAAGGTTGGAGCCGGGCGGCCGAGGCGTTGGCGTTGCCCATGCGGCACCTCGAGCCATTGACTGTGGGGGTATCCTTGTTACCGATACCACTGGGAAAGCGGCGTCTCAGGGCCCGGGGGTACAATCAGAGTGAGCGCATTGCCACCGCGCTCGGCGCTCTCATTGGAGCGCCGGTCCGGTGCAACGCGTTGCGGCGGGTGCGAGAGACGCCGACCCAGACCGCGCTCACTCCCGAAGCTCGCCACGCCAACGTGGCGGAGGCCTTTCAGGCCGTGGACGTAACCGGTCTCAGCGTAGTACTGGTCGACGATGTGTTCACCACCGGCGCCACGCTGGCCTCCGCCGGAGCGGCGCTGGCCGCCGCTGGCGCCGCACGGATTGAAGCGGTGACGTTCGCCAGGGCGAGCCAGGAGCTGGGGAGGGATGGCTAGGGGCTAGGGGGCTGGGAGCTGGGAGCTGGGAGCTGGGAACAACGCGGACGGCTCGAGCCCTGGCCCCTAGCTCCCAGCCCCTAGCCCCTAGCTCAGAGCCCACACCAACAGGAGAACCGATGGCAATTCGGATAGGCATCAACGGCTTTGGCCGGATCGGCCGGAACGTGGTTCGCGCCGCCAAGGCCATGCGGGTCAGCGACCTGGAATTCGTGGCGGTCAACGACCTGACCGACACCAGAACGCTCGCACACCTGCTCAAGTACGATTCCGTGCACGGTCACTTTCAGGGAGACGTGACGCCTGAATCCGACGGCATCTGCGTGGACGGCGATTCCATCCGGGTGCTCTCCGAGAAGGATCCGGCCCAGCTCCCCTGGAAAGATCTCGGCGTGGACATCGTGCTCGAGTCGACCGGCCGGTTTACCGATCGGGACCAGGCGGCGCTCCATATCAAGGGCGGGGCAAAAAAGGTCATCATCTCCGCGCCGGCCAAGAAGGAAGACATCACCATTGTCTATGGGGTAAACCACCAGTCGTACGACGCGGCCAAGCATCACGTCATCTCGAATGCGAGCTGCACCACCAACTGTCTGGTTCCGGTGGTGAAGGTGATCCTGGATCGGTTTGGGTTCGTCAGCGGCTTCATGACGACCATTCACTCGTACACCAACGATCAGCAGATTCTCGATCTACCCCACAAAGACCTGAGACGGGCTCGGGCGGCCGCGCTCTCCATTATCCCTACCACAACCGGAGCCGCCAAGGCCACGTCGCTGGTGCTGCCGGAGGTCAAAGGGAAGATCGACGGGGTCTCTCTCCGGGTGCCCACGCCTGATGTCTCCGTTGTTGCCCTGACCTGCGTGGTGCAGAAGGCCACTTCGGCCGACGAGGTCAATGCGGCCTTCCGCGACGCGGCCAAGTCCGGACCGCTGCAGGATGTGCTCGCCGTGAGTGAAGAGCCTTTGGTCTCGGTGGACTACATCGGCTCGCTCCAATCGAGTACGGTGGATGCGATGTCGACCAATGTGGTCAACGGCACGCTGGTCAATGTCACCTCATGGTACGACAACGAGATGGGCTACTCGGCCCGGTGTGTTGACCTGCTGCGCTATATCGGGAACACCCGGTGAAGCGCTCGCTCGAATCGCTGGACAAGTCATCCCTGGAAGGCCGTCGCGCGCTGGTGCGGGTGGACTTCAACGTTCCACTCAAGGACGGCAAGGTCACCGACGACACCCGGATCCGGGCCGCGCTCCCGACCATCAAATATCTCCGGGAGAGGGGAGCCCGATTGGTGCTGCTTTCCCATCTCGGCCGGCCCAAGAACGGGCCCGATCCCAAGTACTCGATGCAGCCGGTGGTCCGAGCCCTGGAAAAGCTGCTGGGCTCGCCGGTCACTTTTCTGCCCGACCCAACCTCGAGCGACGCCGCCACCCTGACCAGGCG
>DASUVR010000095.1:0-3547 GCA_036378855.1 Gemmatimonadales bacterium
ACGGTGCCCATCGAGCCCGACCAGGTGCTTCGGGAAATGTGGGAGAATCCGAATCGGGGCTACGATCGCGTGCTGGTGAAGGCTTTGATCAACCTGATCGGCGTCTACCCGGTCGGGACCTGCGTCATCCTCGACAGCTTCGAGGTGGCCGTCGTTTCCGCACCGAATCCGGATGGCGAACAGCTCAAGCGACCTCTGGTCCGGGTTGCAGTCAACGCCGACGGCGGACCGGTTCCTCCACCAGGCATCGAGATTGATTTGGGCGAGAAGGATCAGAGCGGGGCGTACCGGCGATCGATCGTCAAAGTCACCAATCCATCGCGCTATGGGATCACGGTTGGCGATTACTTCGTCTGATTCTCCCCTCACGCGGACCTGGGCTGCCCTCCGTGCCGACGGGCGGCGGGCCCTCATCCCTTATCTCACGGCGGGCTTCCCCACCCGAGAGACCAGTGCTGCCGCCCTACGGTCGGCCGCGGAGATAGCGGACATCATCGAAGTTGGGGTTCCGTTCAGCGATCCCCTGGCCGACGGGCCCACCATCCAGCGCTCCACCTTCCAGGCATTGCAACAGGGCATGACCCTGGCCGGCACCTTCGATCTCATTGCTCAACTCGAGGTCGGTTGTCCAATCGTGTTGTTCAGCTACCTGAATCCGATTCTTCACTACGGGGTGGACCGCTTTCTTGCCGATGCCGGCGCTCTGGGAGTCGCCGGATTGATCCTTACCGATTTGCCGGCCGGAGCCGATCCTAAGGTCGAATCTGCCGTGCAGGACAGCAGCCTGGATCTCATTCGGTTGATCGCCCCTACCACGCAAACAGCGAGACTGCGAGTGGCCGTCGAAGGAGCCCAGGGATTCGTGTATCTGGTTGCCCGGCTCGGTGTCACCGGCGCGACTGCGTCATTGTCGGAAAATCTGGCCGAGTCGATCCGGCAGGTGCGGCGGGCCACTCCACTGCCGGTGGCGGTCGGATTCGGCATTTCAACGCCCGAGCAGGCGCATACCGTGGCGCAGATGGCCGATGGGGTGGTCGTCGGCAGTGCCCTGGTGGACGTGCTGGGGCGCGACGGCGTTCGCGAAGCCGCCCGATTTCTCCGCCGGCTTCGCGCGGGCATGGACGGGGAGACCGGCAGATGACCATCAAGGTGCAGCGGCTGCTCAACAGTTATAGCAGGATGCTCTCCCTGGGCGGGCTCGTTCTCCTGGGCGGAGTTCTGGCCATCGATTCCCGGTGGATGACCAGCCCTATATCCACTGCTCTCCTGATGCTCAGCATCTTTGCCTTGCGTGCGGTGCCGGTCCGGCTGAGCAAATATTCTTACCTGACCCAATCGGCCATACCCACACTGGTAGGAGCGGTCTGCATCGGTCCATCGTCGGTTGCCGCCGCGCTCTGGGTCGGGGTGGCGGCTGCGGACGTCTTCGGACTGCGGAAGCAGCCGCGGGCCGGCCTGATCAACGCCGGCCGGGAGATAATCGGCTTCGTTGCGGCGTATGGCCCCTACGCCGCAATTCTCGCTCTGGGCGGAAGCACCGAGTTGACGCTGGATTTTCTCCCGGCCGGAGCGATTCTCGTTGCCCTGTATTTTTTCCTGACTCGCGCGCTCTTCTACTTCAGCTTGCTGGTTCGCAACAAGCTGGAGAGTGCCGAAAAGATTCTGATCCTGCGGTGGGAGATCAGCTCCTACCTGCTGACGCTCATTGCCAGCACCATCGTGGTTGCCACCCTGGCCAAGCTGGAGCCCGGCGCGTGGGTAGCGGTGGCGATTGCCCTGGGTGTCGTGGGTCTGCTCGCTCGCCAGATTCTGGATGAGGCAATCGGCGCCGAGGATCTGAACAAGGTTCACCTGATGGAAGCGGCTATTGCGAGCAATGCCACGCTTCAGGGCTCCTTCACCCAGATCGAGCGGCTGGGCTACCGCTTGCTCGACTGGAGCGACTTCCGGGTGTACCGGGTGCAGGGCTCGCAAGTCTCCCTCGTGTTCCGAAGCTCGATGGGCCAGCCCAATCGGGCCGAGCCGCCCCAGGAGATGGCGGCGCTCAGGCAGGAAGTGCTCGAATCCCGGGAGCCGCTGGTGCTTCGGGATACCCGGAAGGACGACCGTGTGGCCGGGGTGCTCCGTCATGCCCAGTCTCTGGTCATTCATCCCATCAAGTTCGGCGATGAGATCCTCGGCCTGCTGGAGGTGGAACATCAGAAGCGTCACGTGTACGGCTCCAAGGATCTCCTGGCCATGAGCACTCTCGCGGGCCAGATGGCCACGGCAATTCATATTTCCGAGCTGCGGCGCCCGCTGGTGCTCACGGTGGGCCAGATCGGTGAACAGGTTACGTCGCTGGCCCGGGTTGCCGATTCGCTCCGGACCTCGGCGAGCGCGCTGGCCGACGTCTCGCTTGGCATGCGACAGGGCGCAATGGAGCTGGAGCGGTTCGCTACCGGCGGGCTCCGGGCAACCGGGTCCCTGGCGAATGCCTCGCAGGAGATGATGAGTCAGGGAGCCCAGGCCGCCGCGGCAAGCGGCACGGCCGCCGAGGTTGCCGCCCGCAACCGCGACGTGATCGGCGATGCCATTGCCCGGCTGGTCGAGCTCAAGGGGTTTGTCGCCGGAGGCGCCGACCGGGTGGCTTCCCTCGGCGCCCTGACTCAGCGCATCACCGGCTTCATCGGTACCATCCGGGAAATCGCCGACTTGACCAATCTCATCGCCCTGAACGCCGCCATTGAAGCGGCCCGGGCCGGCCGGGAGGGCAGGGGGTTTGCCGTCGTTGCCTCCGAGGTCCGGGAGCTTGCCTCTCAAAGTCTGCACGCCGCTCAGGAAGCCGGCGGACTGCTCGGCGAGATCGCAGATCAGGTGTCTTCCGTGTCGAACCAAATGGAGCGGGGCCGGGATGTAGTGGCTGGCGTAGAGGAGCTGAGCGCGGATGCCGCCAAGGCGCTGGATGCGATCGTAGGCACCACTGGCGAGGCCGGTGGCCACGCCAAGGCGATTGCCGCCACCGCCGCACAACAGCGTGACGCGGTAAACTCTCTCACCGGCCAGATCGAGCAGGTTGCCGCCAGTTCCGCCAAGAGCCGGGCCGATACCGATACGCTCGCCAAACGCGCAGGAGAAGCCTCGGCCGGCCAGGCCGAGCTGGAGCGGGCCATCCGCGAGCTCGGCGACCTCGCTTCCGATCTTCAGCGGATCGCGAGTCACTTCGTTGTCGAGGTCTGAGCGAACACTGCCGGAGAAGGTCTACGTTGCGCTGGGCAGCAACCTGGGCGACCGGGAAGGCCACCTGCGGGCAGCGCGGGTGGCTCTGGCAGCCCTGCCGGATACCACGCTGGTCTCTGCCTCTACCATGGAGGAGACTGCGCCGCTGGGCGGCAAGCAACAACCTCCCTACCTCAATCAGATGGTCCTTCTGGAAACCCGTCTCGAGCCCCGGCAGCTGCTCCATGCCCTGCAGACCATCGAACAGGTGCAGGGACGAAAGCGAACCGAGCGTTGGGGCTCGCGCACGCTGGACCTGGATATCGTTCGTTTCGGGGAGAGGCGGGTG
>DASUVR010000096.1:0-7144 GCA_036378855.1 Gemmatimonadales bacterium
CGTCGCCCAGGGCGTCGGCCAGCCGGGCTGCCAGAGGTCTGTCGCTTGGCGCCGTCATCTGGTCGGCGCGGGAGGAATATGGAAGGCGGGATTTCCCAGCATGGCAAACAATTTGTACCGAAGGGAGTCGGGAGTCGAGGGAGTGAGCTGTGAGTCAGGAGTCGGGAGCTGGGAGCCAGGAGCCAGGAATCGGGAGCGACCGCGGACTCCCGACATTATGGCAGCATCCCACTGGGCTCGAGCCGTAAGGGCGGAAGTCTGCCGTCAGAACGTCGGACGGGAACTTATCGAGACGCTAAATCCTTTTAAACGAGTGCTCAGAGCCCATCATTACGAGTGATACGGGTTGGCACGGTCGGTGCACTTGCCTGGCCGATCTGTTTGTGAGTCTGTCATTCTTGCCCCAGATTGGGGCTACGAAGGAGGGCCTTTAATGGCCGAACGATTGACACTACCCGTTCTTCCTCTCAGGGAAGTCGTTCTCTTCCCCGGCGTCACTGCGCCCATCGGTGCCGGACGGCCGGCAACTCTGCGGGCCATCGAAGCCGCCCTCGCGGGCGATCGGCTGGTCTTCGCGGTGTCGCAGCGGCAGAACGTGGAAAGCGTGACCTCCGAGGCGCTCTACACCATCGGAACCATCGCCCGCATTGGCCAATTGCAGCGCGGGCTATCCGGCATGCAGCTGCTGCTCAATGGAGAGCGGCGGGGCATTGCCATCCACTACAGCGAGCAGGACGGCTACCTCCAGGCCATCGTCCGTGAGGCCGAAGAGATGCTGCCGCTCAATCCCGAGGATCCCGCGTTCGTCGGGCTCCATCGCGAAGCTCGGGCCCGCGCGGCCGAGCTCGGCCAGAAGTCCGGCTTGCCGGATGAGGTCGTGCAGCAGGTACTGGCCGGCGTCAACGAGGCCGGCAAGTTCGCCGATCTGGTGGCCGGCTACATCGACATCACGCCGCCACAGCGGCAGCAGCTGCTGGAGACGCTGAGCGTCGAGGAGCGGCTCCGCCGGGTGCTGGTGCACATGCAGCGGCAAATCGGCGTTCTGGATGCCCAGGAAGACATCAAGTCTCAGGTTCAGGAAGAGCTGGGCGAGCGGCAGCGGGAGATGTTCCTTCGGGAGCAGCTCAAGACCATTCAGCGGGAGCTGGGTGAAGGCGATGAGCGGGACGATCTCCAGGAGCTGAAGGAGAAGCTGGAGGCGCTCGATCTGCCGGCCGAGGCTCGCAAGGAAGTCGACCGGGAATTCAACCGGTTGACCCGGATCGGGCGGGAATCCATGGAGTCGCAGGTGATCCGCACCTTCCTGGAAAACGTTGCCGAGCTTCCCTGGAACGAGCGGAGTAAGGAGCACCTCGATCTTTCGGAGGCCCAGCGCACCCTGGACGAAGACCACTACGCCCTGGGCGACGTGAAAGACCGGGTGCTGGAGTTCCTGGCAGTGCGCCAGCTGCGGGAGGAGTCGGAGGGTCGGAGAGCCGGAGAGACGGAGGCTCCGCCCGACCGCCACTCCGACTCTCCGACCGACAAGGAGGAGGAGGTTGCCGCTGGTGAGTCGACCGACGCGCCCCAGGCTACCGCAACCGTTCCCCCGCCGAACACACCACCCAAGGGCAACGAGGACGACCGCATCGCCAAGGGTCCAATCCTGTTGTTTGTGGGACCTCCCGGAGTGGGCAAAACCTCGGTGGCCAAGTCCATCGCCCGAGCCATGGGCAGGAAATACGTCCGGATCTCGCTGGGAGGCGCCCGGGACGAAGCCGACGTGCGGGGTCACCGCAGGACCTACGTCGGAGCCATGCCTGGTCGAATCATCCAGGGAATGAAGCAGGCCGGGACCAAGAACCCCGTGTTCCTGCTGGACGAGGTGGATAAGCTCGGCGTCTCATTCCAGGGCGATCCGGCGAGTGCGCTCCTGGAGGTGCTGGACCCGGCGCAGAACGATACGTTCGTGGACCACTACCTCGGCGTGCCCTTCGACCTGAGTGAAGTGCTGTTCATCGCCACGGCAAACTTCATTCAGAACATCCCGGGGCCGCTGCTGGACCGGATGGAAGTGGTGGAGTTTGCGGGGTATACCGAGCGGGAAAAGCGGGAGATTGCGCGGAAGTACCTCATCCCCCGCCAGTTCACGGAGAATGGGGTAAGCCCGGAGCAACTGACCATCACCGATGAGGCGCTCTCAGAGGTTATCACCAGCTACACTCGGGAGTCCGGCGTACGGCAGCTGGAGCGCGAGATCGGACGGCTGGCCCGGAAGGTGGCTCGAAAGATTGCCACGCGCGAGGTGGAGCAAATCACCATCGACCGCGAGCAGGTGGACGATCTGCTGGGCCGGCCCAAGGTTCACCCGGAGAAGATGGCGAGAGTAGACGAAGTCGGCGTAGCCACCGGCATGTACTATACGCCTACGGGTGGCGACATCATGTTCGTCGAAGCGTCAACCATGCGGGGCAAGGGCGAGCTGGTCCTCACCGGGCAACTGGGCGACGTCATGAAGGAGTCCGCCCGGGCCGCCTGGACCTACGCCCGGTCGCACGCCGCAGCCCTGCAGATTCCGGATGATATGTTCGATCGGGACATTCACATCCACGTGCCGGCGGGAGCGATCCCCAAGGATGGTCCATCCGCCGGTGTCACCATGGCATCCGCAGTGGTGTCGACTCTCTCGGGCAGGCCGGTGCGTCACGACATCGCCATGACCGGCGAGATCACCCTTCGTGGCCGGGTGCTTCCCATCGGAGGCGTCAAAGAGAAGGTGCTCGGCGCGGTTCGGGCAGGCATTAACAAGATTATTCTGCCCAAGGACAACGAGCCGGACCTGGAGGACCTGCCGCGCGAGGTGCGCGACCAGATCGAAGTATTCCTGGTGCAGGAGCTGGGTGAAGTGCTTGCTTTCACGCTCCGCGGCGCGACGTTCCGGGAGGGACGGCTGCTCTTCGGCGACGAGAAAAACCCACGGGACGTGGTGCCGCTCGCGGCTGGATGGCATTAGGAGAAAGCGTAAGCGGGAAAAACAAAAGCGTGAGCGGTAAGCAGGTCGCTCCCTGTGAGACTCACCCTCCGGCGTCCTCGACATCGGAGGGTTAAGTCAATCGGGAATCCCGCTCACGCTTTGCTGATACCTCTCTCCGCCGCCTGCGCCAACTCGGCCGCCGTGGTGCCGTCGCGGGGAAAGACGGCGGCTCCCACGTTTACTTCGATGGATACCAAGTCGCCACCGGAAGTTCGGGCCGGCTGTTCGCCCAGGACCCGGTGAAGGTTCTGGGCTAGAACATTGGCCCCGCCGGCATTGGCCCCCCTCAACAGCATCCCGAAGGCTGCTCCTCCGTAGCGACCGATCACATCGCTGGCTCTCACATTCGAGCGAAACACTCCGGCTGCATGGAGGATCACTTCATCTCCAGCCCTCGGGCCGAGTCGCTCGCTCAACTGTTTGAATCCTGCCAGCTCGAAGATGACGAAGGCCAATGGCTCGCCGTACCGTCGGCTGAAATCCACCGCGCCTTCCAGCTCTGCCATGAGCGTTGCGTGATTGAGCAGGCCGGTCAGCCCGTCCCGGTGTACCATCTCACGGATCCGGCGGCCCCGGGCTGCGCGGGCAATTACCGTTTGGACCAGTAAAGCAGAGTCGGAGCTGACAGAGACGAAATCGTCGGCACCGGCCCGGAGTGCCGCGACCCGCTCCGCAGTGGTGTCCTCACCGACAAAGACAATGGGGAGGAGATGATAGCGAGTGTCCTGGCGGATCATTCGAGCCAGGGCAAAGGGATCAGAATCTGTCAAACGAGTGCTCAGCAGGAGCAGGTCGGGTGACTCCCGATCCAGCGCTTCGGCGACGGACTGCGAGGGGGCGTTGCAGGTCACGCGAATGTGCGCAGCATCGAGCGCCGTTGTGATGCGGGTGGCCCGCGCCGAGTCGGGCTCGACCAGCACGACGTTCGATGGAGGCGGTCCGACCCGGGCAAAGGTTCGGGCGTAGCGGGGGAGCTTCTGCTCCACCTGTTCGGCGGGAAACACCGCATCCACTCCGGCGGCTATGGCCCGAAGCCGGTCGACCGGCCGCAACGTTTCGACCAGGACGACGGCACCAGGACGGCGATCCGGGCTGCTGGTCCATGCGGAGGCCACGGCCGACAGGTCGCCGTCGCCTGCCTCACCGCCGATGATCACCAGGTGGGGCAGCCGCTCGGTGGGAATGGAAGCAGGATCCTCCTGCCGTTCGCCGAATCGAAGCTCATATCCCGCGTTCCGCAGCTCCTGCGCTATCCGTTCCCGCTGCTGGCTGGCCCGCATGATCAGCAGCGCCCTGGGCGTCAGCGACGGCTTCTCTCCCGCGGCCGCTCCTGCGAGCTGTGTCTCCGCTCTGCTCACGGCGGCTCCGAGTCTCTCGAGCAGGGAAGACAGGCCAGCGGTGTCGGTCGAGCCCGGGTTGGCCGCCAGCCAGCGTTCCCCCTCCCGCGCGATGCCGCTCAACTCGGAGAAGCCGAAAGAACCTCCAGATCCGGCAAGCCGGTGCAGCCCGTCTCTCAGCGACTGTTCCGATTCCGGTGTGCCGCTGGCCAGCGCAGCGATGCGCGATCTCAGCTCGTCCAGCTTCTTCGGCATGGACCGGAGGTATTCCCGCTGGAGCTCAAGCAGAGCGGCATCGACTGGGTCAGTCATGTCGGTTCCGTGAACCGCTCGAGCGTGAGGCGGGCAGCGGCTACGAATGAAGGCGCGGTACTCCAATGTCCCTGCACCAGATCATTCCGGCGAGAAGCGATGATCGCGATGTTGTGGTCGAATACTGCGATGACCGGCATCCCCGGCCAACCGTGCTGGTCCGGCACCATGCTGACCTCCGAGAATTCGAGATCTACTGAGCCGGTGGACCAGAGGCTCAAGGCAACCCCGGTGGCAAACGGACGCCGCAGTGCCGGCCCGAGCAGTGGGTACGCATCGGGCGGTGCGAGAAGGTCGACCGAGCGGCTGGCACGAGTAACGCCCTGGGTCAGAAGCTGGAGTACGCTGCGGCCAGAATCGATCTCGATCAGCGATGGGCCCGACGCCGCCGGCAGCTTCTCCAGCTCCGCGCTGAGCTGCTCGAGCGCGGTTCCGTGGTTGCTGGAGATTCGAGCGATGAGACTCGCTGGTCCTTCGGGCCGGTAGCGGCGGGGACGTCCTGTCTCCACCCGGGCCGCACCCTTGCTCACCAGTCCCTCGAGCGCGCTGTAGGCGTTTGCCCGAGCCAGCCCGGCCGATCTGGCGATGGCATAGCCGGTGCCCGGCCCGTGCTTCAACAGGACCTCGTAGACCAGGCTTTCAGTCGGAGTAAAGCCGAAACTGGTGAGATCCAACGCCATGGGGTAGTAGTTTCATATACTACCGTCTTGGCCACAAGGGTCAGGTGTAACTCAGGTTCCAGCCCAGCGCATTGGCAATGAGGGCAAGCCTGAAAGTCACGTCTACTTCTCGACCCTCGGTCGTCTTGGCGTCCAGGTGTAGGGGATAGTAGTGATAGGTGATTTTATTGCCTGTTTTTGGCTGAGATCGGAGGTTTTTGGGCCTCCAAACCCCCATTTCATCGCAATCCTGCAGCAGCCGGCCCAGGACCTTGGTTGCCACAGGAGCCCACTCCAGGGCCCCCATTCGGGCTAGAAGCTCGATGTAATGAAGAGCCAGGGGAAGGTCCTTAGGGACGCCCTTGCTGTCGGCCTCGATCGGGTCGCCCAGGATGAGGTGCTGAGGTCGGACGGTCTTTTTGCCCACTTGGATGACGAAGGCCTTCTTCGGCTCTGGCTGGGCCAGGTAGTGGCCCAAACGCTCGGTAAATCCTGCCCGCTCGCGCTGCAGGTTCGGCATTGCCGCCAGCATCGCGACAGAATACCAGCTCGGCGGGTGAGCCTCAGGGTGCAGCACCATCTGCTTGCCGGACTTGAGGAACGGCTTTTCGGCCAGCGGGCTTCGCAAAAACTGGGAGATAGCGCTCGCAATCTTATGCCCCGCACCCCTCAGGCGGGGGTCGTCGCCGTGCCCGGCCTCCGCCAGTGAAGCCGATGCCGCTTCCCTCATTATCCCTCGAGCCCAGGCCTCCGCTTCTGGATCCGACTTAACCGCCTTCTGAAACTCGAACAGGAGCGAGGGGTCTTCGTCCCGGGACAGCAGGCGGAACAGAACGCGGTCGGCAAGCTTGAAGGGACGGCTGGAGCGAGGCCACTCGAGCTGAAGCAGCCGGCGGTACTGGGGGATGGTCCCCACATCCTTCACTCCCTGCGCGGCCGAGGTGGCCAGGCCCAGCAGGTTTCCACCCCATATCCCGTTGTCTTTCTGCTTCTTAACCACCGCAATGGCGGTTTTGGATTCGGCAATGGCAAGGTGGGCCGCTTCGATGACATCGGGCGGGGCGTAACCTTGAGGGGCCAGCTCACGATACGTGCGATACCGGATCGAGGCCCCGGCGTTTTCCAGCAGCCAGGTGAGCGGAATCCGGTGCTCAGTGGGCAGGTCCAGGATCGCTCCGGGGTTCGGTTGGCGGGCTCGAGCGGCGGAGAAGATACGCGGTAAAGTTGTAGGGCGGTAGGCTTACCGCTGTTTCAGCCGCTCCTCCCCGACTTTGCGGAACTCCGAGCCAGGGTTCCAGGCGGGCTGAGCTGAAGCGTCGGCAACTGCCACCGCTGTACGGACGATGACTCGAAGCTGCTGCCGTGCCCCATCATAATCGAACGAGGGTAGAACCTCGTCACTCGGCTGATGGTACCGCTTTTCGGTGTATTCCTCCTGCTTCTTCTTCCCGTAGTCCGCGGCCTGACCCACATAATGTTGACCGTCCTCAATGGAGAGCCCGGGCACCCCGGCGCGCGCCAGGGGAAAGTGATCGGAGCGGAAGAAGGCCCCGTGAAGGAGCGCCTCCCGGCTCTCGCTAACCTGGAGACCTTCTGCGGCTGCGGCCTGGACGAAAGTCTTCCGCAGATTGGACTGGTCGAGCCCAACGGCGGCGACATCCTGGGTGCGGCCGTTGAGGTTCATGACATCGAGGTTCAGGATGGCGGCAATTCGGCTCAGCGGAATTGCTGACCGCGCCACCATGGCCTGGGAGCCAAGCAGGCCCGACTCTTCAGCCGTGAATCCCACGAAGACTAGCGAGCGCTTGGTGTGGACCCCGCTT
>DASUVR010000097.1:0-18775 GCA_036378855.1 Gemmatimonadales bacterium
TGGGTGAACAGCGGAAAGATGAATATGCCACCGTAGAGCCCGAAGCCGAGCGCGATGAACAGGAAGATGGACGCCGCGAGATCGCGGTTCTTCAACACCCGGAAGTTGACGATGGGGTTGCGATTTCGGGACGACAGTTCCCACCATAGCATCGCCACCAGACAGATCCCGGCCACCAGGGAAAAGCGCAGGATCCAGGCATCGGCAAACCAATCCTTCGTGTTTCCTTCCTCCAGCACCCACTGCAGCGACCCGATTCCGGCAGTCAGCAGGCCGATTCCGAGCCAGTCCACTCGGCCCCGATGACGCTCCTGGCCGGGCGGATCGCGGAGGAACTGGCTGACCAGAAACGCCGACGCAATCCCGATCGGCACGTTGATGAAGAAGCACCAGCTCCAGGAGTAATTGTCAGTGATCCACCCTCCCAGCGTAGGGCCGAGGGTAGGCGCGACGATGATGCCCAGCAGGAAGATTGCCTGCACCAGACCCTGCTGCTCCCGGGGAAAGATCTGCCGGATGGTCGCCTGGGCGGTGGAGAGCAGAGCGGCTCCGCCCGCGCCCTGCAGGATGCGCCAGATTACCAGCTCGGTCAGCGAGCTGGAGGTACCGCAGAAAAACGAGGCCCCGATGAAGATGACGATCGAGATCGTGAGATAGCGCTGCCGGCCGATTCGCTCGGTGAAGAACGCCGTCATCGGCAGTACGACCACGTTGGACAGGATGTAGCCCGTACTCACCCAGCTGATCTCCTGCTGGGTGGCTCCCAGGTTCCCTGCCATCTGGGGCAGCGCCACGTTGATGATGGTGGTGTCCAGCACCTCCATGATGGCCGCGGTGATGAGCCCCAGCATGATCCACCAGCGATGGCGGCTGACATAGTCCGCCGCCTCTTCGGCAGCGGTCAGCCTGCGGGGCGCTTCACGGGCAGGAGGTGCACTGGCAGTGGCGTTGGCGGTCATGGAGAGGCAGGAACGAGGAGCTTATTGCGAAAGGACGTCGGTGCCGATCAGTCCCAGAACGAGCCCGGCGGCGGACTCCAGCGAAATGGTTCCGGTATTGATCTGTATGTCATAGCTGCAGGGCTCATTCACGTCGGTCTTGTAGTAGCGTTGGAGATAGTGCTGCCGGTCCGCGTCCCGGCGGCGGACGTCGGCAGCCACGCGGTGGGCGGGGGCGCCGGTTCGCCGGGCCACCCGCTGAACTCGGAGATCGAAGGGCGCGACCACCCGAAGTCGCAGGACATCGGGTCTGCCGCGAAACAGACAATTGCCGCCGTGTCCCACGATGATGACTGGAGGGTTTTTCGCCGTCTCCAGCAGAACCTCGCGAGCCGCCGCGGCAACGCAGTCCGGATCGGTAGTCCAGGGAGTGGAGTGCACCCGCGACTCCGGCGCGGTTACCGTCGCCACGGCCGCCAGCCGTTCCAGGAAGCTGGGGGCGTGCTCGTCCATGGCCACCACGTCTCCCTCGTCACAGCTCAGCCGCGCCGCCAGCCGGCGCACCAGCTCGTGATCGATCACCAGCCAGCCCAGTTTCTCGCCCAGCAGAACGCCCAGCTCACTGCCACCGGCGCCGTACTCGCGCGAGATGGTGAGCAGTCGGATCGGCTCCCGCCGGGCATCCCTCATGACCTCAATATGAATGCCGGCGCGGCCCTTGCCAACGTGATCTACTGGAGAGGCGGGCCGGCGCTCCCCATCACGTTGAGGTTCACTGGACTGAAAATCTTTTCGTCAGCCGTGTCGTCGTGGCCGAAGCTGACCTGCAGCGTTCCGCTCCCAACGTGCGATGCCGTCACATCGAACTGAAAGTGGTGGTCGGCCTGACGGGTGGCTGTCGCCAGGGAGGTGGGACTGAAGGTGAGGCCGGCAAAGTGTTCCGCCTCAACATTGTCGAGGTCATCGCCGGCGGAGTTGAAGAACTTGATCTGCACATGGGCTGTTTCGCCCGCCGTGAGCACGTAGGGCGAGGTCTGGGGGACATCGTTCACGATGAGATTGTAGCTTGCCGGAGTATGGTCCTCGACCGGGGCGGTCTCATCACTGCCGCAGGCGGCTGCCAGAAGCAGGGCACCTGCCAGAGAGATACGGGATACCGGCAACAAAGCGGGACGAGACATCGGTCACTCTCCTATTCGTGGTCGGCAAATCGGAGCGCGGCCCGCAGGGTGCGAGGCGCTCCAGGGTTGATGAAACCGGAGGAACGGATCTCCGGATACTTGGCGCTGAAGATGTTCTGCAGCTCCAGATCGAGCACGGCGCCCAGCGGCGGCAGATGCAGCGAGGCCCCCGCGTCCACCACGGCATACGATTGGGTCTGCGTGCCCGGCTCACCGATGGGGGTATAAGGACCGGAAAATCGGAGCAGAGCCCGGGTAGACACCCGAGAGCTCCACGCGGTCTGCACTCCCACTCGTCCCAACCACTCCGCCACGTTCGGCACGGGATCGCCCGGCTCGAGCGGCTCGATGTGAAATGAGGGACGGATGGGTTTGCCATCCGGGCCTTCCAGCAGCTGCGGAACGATCAGTGGTGTGGGAGAAGTGCCCGGATCGCCTTTGACATGGGCGTCGTTCCAGGTCCCGTCGAGCGTAAGGCTGACCTGCTGGCTCACTCGCAGCTCGGCGTCGAGATTCACCCCCTGCCGCAGGCTCTCTCCGGTGGGCAGGATTTCGCGAGTGATCGGATCCTGAATGCGTTCGTGCGACACGTCCAGCCTGAATAGTGCCAGCTGGGCGGTGAGAGACCCGCCATCGTAGCGCGCGCCCAGCTCCTTGCTCCAGCCGCGAACCGGCTCCAGCGAGGGGTCACCGATGACGCCGGGAGCCCCGCGGAATCCGGCGCTCAACGATCCCAGGAGCGACCAGCCGCCAGAGACGAGATAGCGCAGACCGAGCTTCGGGCTCACGACCACGTCGCCATCGTCCTGTTGCGGAGTCCCCGCTACCCGGTCAAGACTCTGGTAGTGCACCGCGTCCGCCCGAGTGCCCAGGTCCAGGGCGACATGAGACCCCATCAGTGTTCGCCAGCGCACAAAGGCGCCCCCGCCGAGGTACTCCGCGTCGTAGCCCTTCTCCGGGGCCAGCACTGTTCGCTGGAAGGTGTTGTACAAATCGTACTTGGCGAAGTCGGCTCGGCCGTCGAGCCCGGCACTCACGTCTCCCCCGCCCAACGGGTGGCTCAGCTGAAGGCGGACGCCCACCGCGTTCCGGCGGTCGAGCTCTTCGCTTTGATTCAGCAGGCCGTCCTCGGGTATGGTGAGGAACACATCGGAGTGGACGTGCTGCAGCCAGCCAGTGGCCTCGATGCCGGTGGTCCCGGCAACGGTGCTGAACCGGCCGTGGGCGATCCCCCGATAGGCCGAGCCGCCATCGGTGGGATCCATGGCGGAGGTCAGGTCGTCGGCGTTGTACTGGTCCACCGAGAGAAACCCGGGCGAGTCCCAGTTCGAGCCATAGAGGGCCAGGCCGCCCTCGAGCCGTCCGGAGCCCACTCGCCGCCAGCCGCGCAGCAACCCATTTCCCAGCCAGTAGGATGAGTTGTCGCGCCATCCCTGTTGCCGCTGCCCATCTCCTGCCAGCAAGTACCCGCCCTGATCGCTTCTGGCGCCGGTGCGCAGCCATCCGCCGGCATCGCCGTAGCTCGAGGCCGATACACTACCGGTGGTGCCTGCCGCATCGGCTGCAGTGAAGACCTCGACCACGCCGGCCATCGCGAAATCACCATAGAGCGGACTGGCCGGTCCGGTGATCACCCGGAGCGAGCTCACGCCGGCAGGAGACAGGATGCTCCAGTCGGAATAGCCTTCGACGTGCCCGTGCACCGGCAGATTGATCGGCACTCCGTCGACCACCAGCAGCACGTCGGAGGAGTGATCGGAGGAGAACCCGCGGATCACGGCGTCGGAGGCAAAGCCCGGTCCCTGCCCCTGCTCGTGGACTTCAATACCGCTGGTGCGGCGGAGCAAATCGTAAGGGTTGTTGGCGAAGGTCCGGCGAAGCTCGGCGGCCGGCACCACCAGCGTGGTCACCGGCGGAGCTGCAGCGCGGGGGCGCTCGGCTGTGACGGTGATGGTCTGGAGCTGCTTCACTTTGGAAGTATCCGCCGTGGTAGTGTCCCGGCTCTGAGCCGAGGCAGAGCGGGCTATCACACTGAACATCAGAATCAGCCCGGCGCGAGTGCCCGTGGCGGTAAAGCTTCGTGTGCGGTACATCTCTGCACGCCCCATTGCCGTTCAGCGAGGCCCTTGGGCCAGGCGTGAACGAGCTCATCTGGTACACTGGTCCCGCCGGAACATTTCCGGCGCGGATGGATATCAGGCTGGGGAGTGAGGCGGGCCCTGTGCGAAGGGGAGCGTGTGCGACGGACGGAGAGGAACGAAGCCGGTGCTGACAGGGCCGGAGTTCTGTTGCGCAGAAGTCAGCTGACCTGCGGAGCCGGGCTCATTTGTTGTCCCGCTGAGCTGGATGCAGCAGAGGTGGACCGAGCACTGCGTGGATGCCGAAGAGCCACTGGAATGCATCCCATGGGCATTATGGCCGTGGGCGGCATGAATCGCGGAGGTGCCCGGCTGTTGGACGCACCCCGGCATGGATCCCCACGTGAACGCGCTCAGCGCGAAGCACGCCGCGAGAATCGCGGCCAGGCCGGAGCGGAGCACGGTTTTCATGCAGTGAATGTTGCTGCGGAATGGGGCCGGAGCAAGTTGCGGGTGGCTACCCGAAGGGGCTCACGGTCTGCCTCTGAGCCCCCAAGGGACAGCCAGGGGACGAGTTACGGGATGAATTGCAGGTTGTTACCGGGCCGGCTGCCGCCGATCACCTCGATCCTCGGCTGTCCGTTGAGGGTCACCAGGCTGCCCGCGAGACCGGTCCGGGCGCCCGGAAGCGGCGCATAGTTGGTCCACCGGTCGGTGATCGGATCGTATGCGATGTTCGCCCGCAGCACCTCGCTGGTTTCGTCAGCGTTGAATCGAGTGCCGCCGATCAGATACAGCTTTCCGGCATGGACCACACTGGCTGCATCGGCGCGCGGTAGCCCGAGACCTCTCTTGGCCGTCCACTGATTGGTCGCAGGATCGTAGACCGTAATGCGCCCCTCCGTCCCGGTGCCCCCTACCACGTAGAGCTTTCCACCGATGACTCCAGCCATCCCATGCTGGAGGAAAACGCCTGCGTCTTGAGGGGGTGAGGCCAGCCTGGCCCAGCGGTCGGTAATCGGGTTATAGCGGAACAGCAGCGCCTCGTCGCAGGGCCTGTACTGCTGATCGCTGGTGTCCCAGCACTGCGTGAGCACATAGAGCTTGCCATTGATGACCCCGCTCACCCCTGACCCAGCACCGAATATCGACGCACCGGCGTCGTAACGTATGTAGGGTATGGGGCTCTTCACGGCCCAGGTGTTCTTGACGGGATCATACATCAACATCCCACGCTGGGGGTACCAGTAGGAGAAGCCCCCCGGGACATAGATCTTGCCATTGATCACCCCAGCTCCGCTCATCCCGTACAGAGGAACGGGGAGGGGAGCTCTGAGCGTCCAGCTGTTGGTGGTCACATTGTACGCCATGACGCTGGTGAGGCCCACGCCCGAGGCACCACGTCCGCCGATGACATATACCACCGATTGACCGGCCGCATTGGGTACTGTCGCGGTCACGAAATCGCTCCGCTCGGTGTTCCACATGTCCCTCCGGATAATCCAGGTGTTGGGGGCCACTGCGAGCTCTGGCCCACCGGTAGTTGGAGCTGTACTCGGCGCGGTGGTCTCGTCGGCGCAGGCGCCCAGGGCCAGCGCGGTGAGCGCCACGATGATGGATGTCAGTAGGTGCTGCCTCATACGACCCTCCGGATCGAACCTCTGGTGAAAGGCTCGCCCGTGGGAGCGAGAGAGCTATGCTGGCGGGCGTGCTATCCCGAGTAATCAGGACACCACAGAATGCACCCCAAGCTCCGAAACCGGTGTGAACCAGGTGTGAAGCAATGCTTAATTGCAGGGGGATGGCGCATCGTTCGACCCTCGTAGGAGAGGAGGCTGCACCTGCCCTCACTCAGCCGCTGGTTTATCCGCACCGCGCTCGCGTATCTGCTCCTCGCTTTCGTCGCGGGCGTGATCGCGCCGGTGGTCCCCGGCGCTCAGCTCTGGCCTACCTACGTGCACCTCCTGGTGCTGGGATGGCTTACCCAACTCATCTTCGGCGTCGCCTTTTGGATGTTTCCCCGCCCGCTCCCCCAGGCATTCCAGGGAGAGCGCCTGGGGTGGCCTACCTATTGGCTGTTCAACACCGGGCTGCTGCTGCGAGTCGTGGGCGAGGGGAGCCGGGCTGCTGGCCGGGAAATGAATGCGGTGCTGGTGGCGGCGGCGATGCTCCAGCTGATAGCCGGCTGGAGCTTCGTCCTGATGATCTGGCCCCGGGTCAGGGGAAGGTAGCGTTTGCCTCGTCTGAGCGTTTGGTGCCTCAGAACGGCCCTCCTCTACCTGGGATTGGGCTTCACCTTGGGCGCCGTCATGCTTGCCGCCCCGGGCCTGCACCTTCCCGTAACGACGCTACGGCTTCGGCCTCTGCACATCGAGTTGTTGCTGGGAGGGTGGATGGTCCAGCTCGCGTTCGGCGTGGCCTACTGGATCCTGCCGCGCCAGCGCGGTGCCGGCCGGGGTAACGAGCGACTCGCCTGGGCGGCGTTTCTGCTGCTCAACCTCGGAGTCCTGACCGCTGGTGTGGGCGGAGTGATAGGGGCTTCGGGGCCAGCGATCGCCGCGGGTCGCGCCGCCGAGCTCCTCGCCGCGGTCGCCTTTGCCGGTCATGCCTGGCCTCGGGCCCGGCTCTACACCCCGCTCAGAAATCCTTCGTCCGGAAGCGTCTGAGACCCAGCCCCACCGGGATCAGGGTCCACAGCACCAGCGCCGATCCTGCGATGGCTATCCCCACCGCGCTGCCGAAGAACCGCTCGAATACCGCACCGGTGTACCCCATCAGTGCCGCCGTATCCAGTTGCAGCAGCAGCAGGATGCGGCCGAGGTCGATGGGATTGAGCAGGGTGAGCCCGATCAGCGGTGTCTCCAGGGCATAGTCGGCGAATGCGGAGACCACAAAAACCAGAACAGCATCGTACAGTGCGGTAGTCAGAAACCAGATCAGGATCGCAGCGCCCAATCCTTTGGCCCGATCCTCGAAGAGGAGGGCTATCAGAAAGGCCAGGGCGACAAACGCATACGTCAAAAGCACACCCACGACGATGAGCATGGCCAGCGGACCGATCGGTGATCCACTCTCCCAGCCTCCCCAGAGGAACGGCACCCCCACACCCAGACCGAATGCTAGCGCCAGGGACGAGCCCAACCCGCCGTAGAGTCCCAGGAACAGGGCTCGCCGCCGAACCGGTTGGGCCAGGAGCAGCTCGATGAATTCCCGCGCGCCGTACAGGTACATGGCCCCGAATACGAGGCTGACCAGCGGGACGAAGATCAATACCACATTGAGGAGGCTCACCACCACTCGGGTTCCAGCTCCACCGAACCGAAGCAATGCGTCAGTCAGGAGCAGGAGGAACAGCACGTAGCCCCACAGCCAGCGGCTCCGGCGCAGGTTGTTGAGCTCGTGCTTCAGCACTTTCAGTCCGGTGCTCATGGCGCCGCGTGCTTCATCATGTGGGCCACCGCGGCCTCGAGCCGCTCTTCACCGGTGATCTCCCTCAGATGCCGGAGCGCTCCAGCGTAGGCAACCCGTCCCTCCAGCAGCATGATCACGTCGTCGGCCAGGTCTTCCACCTCGGCGAGTACATGGGATGTCAGCAGCACCGTCACCCCGTCGCCGCGGGCGCGGCGGATCCTGGCCTTCAACACTCCGGCAGCAACCGGGTCGAGGCCCGCGGTTGGCTCGTCCAGGATGAGCAGCGAAGGTTGGAACAGAAACGCCACGGCCGCGTTGAGCTTCTGCCGGGTACCACCCGACAGGGTTCGCACGAGCTTGCCCATCTCGCTCGCCAGGCCCAGATCGTCCAGCAGCCCGGTGTCACCTCCTCCTTCATCTCGCAGATCCCGGAGCATTCTCACGACTTCCCAGCCCGTCAGATTTTCGGGAAACCGGGCCGCCTGTGGCATGTACCCGATGGCGGCGCGATAGCTCGGGCCTTCCTGAACCGGCTGCCCGTTGACCAGGACGCGTCCGGCGTCGCACCGGGTAAGGCCCAGAATCAGTTTGATGACCGTGGACTTTCCCGCGGCGTTCGGCCCCAGAATCGCCGTCACTCTCCCGGCTCGAATATCGAAGCAGACCCGGTGGAGCACCCGCAAACGGCCGAACCGTTTGCTCACCTCGGACAGCTCGACAACGGGCCGAGGCAGCGCGAGCGAGAGCGACGCGCTCATGCGCCCCGCCGCATCAGGGGACGCCGGTCCATCAACGTCTCGTCGGTAAACGCCGGAATGACCCGCTCGGCAAGATCGAGCAGATCGATGAAGAAGCTGTGCAGCAGTATGAGAGCGGGCTCATGTTGCTGAATCATCAGGGAAAAGAGCCGGACCGGCTGGAAGGGTACGTCCCCATAGCCGTCGTGGTTCAGATCGTAGCCCCGGTAATGGTCCCAGTAATTGGCCTCGAAGAGGTTGCTGTTCCGGCCCGGTGCGGTGCCCACATCAAAGGTGTTCGCCAGGAAGTGGTTCTCTCGAAATTCGTTATCGGTAGCGTCCCCCAAGACTCGAATAGCCCAGCCATTGGCCACGAACCGGTTTCTCGAGACCAGCACCCGGCTGGTGCCTTCGGTCCACAGGCCCACGGTATTCTCACTGAACTGATTCTCTTCGATCCGGCTGTCTCGCAGCTCCTTCAGCAGCAGACCGTACGCGGCCGACCCCCAGTTGTGCTCGAAGCGGTTGCGGCGCATGGTCACCGTGTCGCTGAACATGACTGCAACCCCGGCGCCGTTGCGCGCGAACAGGTTGTTGCTGTAGTCGCAGCGATTGGAAAACATGAAGTGCAGCCCGTACCGGAGATGACCGGTGCTCCGGTTGTCACGGATCCGGGACCCCGTGGTGAACTCCAGGTAGACCCCATCCCGGTGCCCCGCCAGATCGTTGTGCTCGATGGTGAGGTCCCTCGAGTTCCAGGCGTGGATCGCGTTGCCGGACAGCCCTTGAACCGTGCCTCGACCCCGAATCGTGTTACCCACTATCCGGCAGCCTGAGGACTGAGCGAGGTAGATCCCAAAGAAGGTCCCCAACAGCCGCGTATTCTCCACCGCACAGCCCCGGACGCCGGAAAACCGGATGCCGGCCCGATCCTCCGCTGCCGTGGCGGTAACGTCGCTGATGATCAGGCCGCGAATGGTGACGCTGTCGGCGGTGACCGTCAGGACTTCATGGTCCGCGCCGATGAATCTGGGCCAACCCTCACCCTCGATGGTTACCGGCTTTTGCACCAGGATCCGCGCTTCCCGGTACGTTCCCGGCCGTACCCGAATGCGTCCGTAAGGCTGGGTCATCAGCAGTGCGGCCCCTAGCGTCCTGATTGGCCCGGCCGGATCGACCACGACTTCGGAGTGCACGCCAGGCTTCGGCGGAAGCCCGACGGTTTCGGTGAAGCTCGGGGAGCGGACCTTCAGGGTTTCCGACCTGGTCTCAGACTCGGCTGCATCAGCCGGGACCGGGCTGCCACCCGCGATCCGACTGGCTCTGGTGGGAAAGGAGGAGAGCGGGCCCAGGCTGAGCAAGGCAAGCAGCAGCGCCGAATACCTGGAGCCCGCGGTCACACAACGACCCCGACCATCGGTCGGCTCAATGACGCGGCAGCATCTCCGGCTGCACGGTGAGCCCGGCGCCACTCGAACAATGCGATGGCGAGACCGACCGCCAGAACGAGGCAGGCCACCCAGGCTCCGATGTCGGGCCAGGACGAGGCGTGAAAGTTCAGCAACTGTTTGGACCCGATCACCGGAGGCTGGTAACTCATACCCGGCACCTTGATGGCCGCGTGCTCGTCCAGCTCGTGCCCGTAGGCGTATCCCCAGCGATAGAAGTCGACCAGTCCGGCCACACCCGCGAGCAGGATGAGCTGAAGCCAGGCGTAGAGCGGCCCGCGTTTTCCAACCAGCGCAACCAGTAGCCCGGCGCCAATAAACCCGGCGAGCAGCCACGGCATCAGCCGCAGCTCCGGGAAATCACCCGGCTCGATCGCGTGCATCCCGATGTAATGATTCAATCCGTTGATGCTGTTCAGGTCATTGGGCTTGGCCCCGGTGATCCCGTCCACCCAGATCCGGAGGCCGAGTCCCTCGGGATACTGCGGAGCGTACAGCTGAATTCGCCACAACGGAGTCACATACAGCACCAGGAGCAGGGCCGAAGCCACCGCGATGGTCCAGCGGGACCAGGCACGCATACGCATCACCTGCCTCCCCGTGCCACTGTCTCATGCCCGGGTGTAGTCGACTGCAGGGCTGCAACCTTCCAGCTCTTGTGAGTCGGGCTGTTCCACAGCAGCTCCACCTTGGATCCCCGGGGAGAGACCCGCACATAGCCCTGCATCTCCTGGTGAAGCGCCGAGCAGAAGTCGGTGCAGTAGAAGGGAAAGACTCCGATCCGCTGGGGCACCCACATAATCGTTCGAGTCTGCCCCGGCATCATCAGAAGCTCGGCATTATTGGCGCCGGTGATGGCAAAGCCGTGGGGCACATCCCAGTCCTGCTCCAGGTTGGTGAGATGGAAGTAGACGGTGTCGCCCAGCTGGATGCCTTCGATCTTGTCGGGCATGAAGTGGCTTCGGACCGAGGTCATGAGGACGTGAACCACTTTGCCGGTGCGCTCGACCCTCGTCTTCATCTCGGTTTTGACGGCGTAGGGATCCTTGTTGTCCTTCAGGGAGTACATCTTCAGCTGGCGGTCCCGCAGCATCGCGGCGGGAAGCGCCTGGGCATAGTGCGGCTCTCCGATGGTGGGAAAGTCGAGCAGGAGCTTCATCCGGTCTCCGCTGATGTCGTAAAGCTGAGCCGACTGGGTCAGCTCCGGTCCGGTGGGCAGGTAGCGGTCCTTGGTGATCTTGTTCAACGCCAGCGCATACTTGCCCCAGGGCTTCCGGCTGTCTCCGCCGGGGATCATCAGGTGTCCCACCGAGTAGTAGGTTGGCGCGCGGTCCAGCACTTTGAAGTCCTTGAGGCTCCATTTCACAATCTCGGAGGACAGGAACATCGAGGTGTACGCGTTACCCCTTCCGTCGAACTCGGTGTGCAGGGGACCCAAACCGGGGTTCTGCACCTCGCCTGCCATGGTGGCTTCGTACTTGAGCACCGGGATACCGTGGACCTCGCCGGTGAAGGCATGGTCGGCGATGGCTTTCTGCATCTTGCTGAAGGAGTGAACCGGAATCACCGTGGCCAGCTTCCCGCCGGCGACGATGAACTCACCGGTTGGATCGACATCCACTCCGTGGGGAGATTTCGGGGTGGGCAAGTAGTACACCATTCCGGGACAGGCCTTTGGAGTGAGCATCTGGACGCTGCTGCCCCATTCGGTCCGCGCGACCCCATCCTCTCCCATCAGGTTGTGGGCGTAACGCGCCGGCTCGGTCACCGCCTTCTTCTGGGCGACGCACTGCTCGGCGGTCTTCCAGTTGATGGCCGCGATGTAGTCCTTGTCGTTCTGGGAGGCGCTCACCTCGAGCTTGGAGTTGCCCTCCTCGCTGTTGTAGCTGGTGAAGAAGGACCACCCGTGCGAAGGCCCCTTGCCGGAGTGCGACAGGTCGTAGTCGAAGCCGGGTAGACGGATCTGAAAGGCGATGGCCATGTGGCCGGTGGCGCTGTCCACCCGGATGTAACTCAGCACTCCACTGAAATCCTGCTTGTAGTTCTCGATCGACACATCCCGCTGGGGGACCGGCACGCTGAACCGGGTGCCCGCCACCACGTACTCATTGTTCTCCGTCACGAAGGGCGAGGAGTGATTGCCGGCCGAGTTGGGGATCTCGAGAATCTCTTCGGTCTCGAACCGGGTCAGGTCCAGGCGCGCGATGCGGGGGGTGTTGTTGCCGTTGATGAAGAGCCAGCGTCCGTCAGGGACTCCCCGGGTTTGCGAGAGCTGCGGATGATGGGCGTCGTCCCAGGGCACGAAACCGTAGCTGGTGGCCAGCATCGGCTTGGTCTGCTCGCTGTAGCCCCACCCATTTTCACTGTTTTGCGAGAACACCGGTACGTGCTTGAGCAGCCGGCCGGAGGGCAGTCCATAGACCCCGACCTGGCCATCGAACCCGCCGGAGAAGAAGGCGTAGAACTCGTCATATTTCCCGGGCGCCACGTAGACCTTCTCCGCGGCATCACCGGTAGCGCCAACCCGGGAAGCTCCGGCACCGCTGCAGGCAGCCACGATAGCCGTGCACCCGAGCCCGACGAGCGCAACCAGGGTCTCTCGAATCGTTGGACGGGACATATGCTCTCCTTGTGGGAATACTCAAGCTCTTTCATTGAACTTGAGCATTCGGCTCGCTGCCGATCGTGAACCCAGTGTGAAAGTTGGTTCACGATCGGCAGCAGCCCGGAGAGTTATCTGTGCGTGGAGTGTTCGAGGGTCTTGTGACGGGCCGTTCGCGGCCGCCGGGCTGCGGTAGGGGGCCGCAGGACCAGCACCGGCATTTCAGCGGCACGCACCAGCTTGTCTGCCACGCTGCCGAGCACCAGCCGCCGCGCCCCTCCCCGGCCGTGGGTCGAGATCGCGACCAATCCAGCTTTTTCCGACTGGAAGAAGTCCAGCAGGGCGTCGGTGACCGCACCCCCCAGCAGCGCAGCCCCTCTGGCCTTCACCCCTTCCGCCCGAAGTCGGTCGGCGACCTGCTCGATGTAGCTCTCAGCCGTGCTTTGCCTGATCCTGGTCTCCTGATCGGCATAGCCAGTAGGGAACAAAAGCTGAGGATCGCTGGTGAGCAGGATCGGCCGGACCACCTGGGCCAACAGGACCTCCGAACCCCACAGCCGGGCCAGTGCCAGCACCGGTTCGAGCACTGCCTCGGCCAGTGGAGAGCCATCCAGCGGCACCCCGATTTTCGTTAGGTCGACAGGCTCCTGAGCGTTTCGCTTTTCGCCGGGCCGAATGATGATGAGTGGCAACTCCAGGCTTCGGACCAGCTCATCAGCAACGCTGCCGAGCCAGGCCCGGCGCACCCCGCCTCTCCCGTGGGTGGTCATCACCACGAGATCAGCACCGATGTCCTTCGCATACTTGGTCAGCGTTGGAGCGACCGGTCCCTTGAGCAGGGCAAGCGTCAGCGCCTCCCCCAATTGAGGACGCAGCGTTTGCACCAGCTCCCTCATATAGTCCTGGTCGGCCTTCTCCAAAGCCAACCGCGTCCTGGTGGAGATGTCCACCGGCTCGAGGGACAAAAGAGGATTAAGCTCGCGATGCACCAGAGCGAGGCGGAGCGAAGCCCGCGTGTGTTGGGCAATCGCGATAGCGGTCGGGATCGCCTGTTCCGCCAGCCTGGAGCCATCTAGCGGTACCAGGATGGAACGGAAGGGAGTGGTGTCAGACATGGGCGAGCTCCTCTCCCGCATTGGCGGCTCCATCTTTCTCAGCAGCTCGCAACCGATCCTGCCGAGTCGCGCACAGGGCAGGAATGACCAGGATCGGCACCTGCGCTCCCCGAACTACCTTGTCGGCCACACTGCCGAGCACCAGCCGGCGGAGACCGCCTCTCCCGTGGGTTGCCAAAGCCACGAGACTCACTCGAGCAGGCTGGGCGAGATCGATCAGGCTCTCCGCCACTGGCCGCGAGGCCACCAGAGCGGTGCCGGACGCACGGATCCCTTTGGTCCTCAAGGTCCCCGAGAGATCGCGCACATAGTCCTTCGCCAGCTCCCACTCTCTTGCCGTCACCTCTTCATCGTAGGCCCCCGCGAACGGCAGCACTGCGTCCGGGGTGAAGAGCACCGGATACACCATTTGTACCAGAGACATCTCGGCATCCCAGAGTTTCGCGAGCACTGCCGCGGGCCCGATTGCGGTCTCGGCCAGGGCAGAGCCATCCAGCGGGACCAGGATCTCCCGCAAATCGAACGCCGGGAAGGTGCCATCCGTTCTAGGCCGGAGCACGATCACCGGTACCTCGGCGCTGCGGATCACCTCGTCAGCGACGCTGCCCAGCCAGGCGCGCTCGATCCCCGACCGCCCGTGACTGGTCATCACCACCAGATCCGCCCCGATATCGCGGACATGCTGCACCAGGCTGGAGGCGGCCGGCCCGTTGAGAATGATGGAGGTCAGTGATGCACCCATCCGGGTGCGAAAGCGCTCGGTCAATTCGGCCAGGTACACCCTGGCTGAATCGATCAGAAGCGGAGGATACTGGCCCGGATGAACCAGCACGAATCTCACCTGGCTCTGAGTCCGTTCCGCCAGAGCAAGCGCGTAAGGAATGGCCCCTTCGGCCAGGGAGGAGCCATCCACCGGGACGACAATCGAGTGAAATACCGGGTACCGTGACACAGGAAGCCTCCGATCAAAAACCGGTGTGGGTGGCGCCATCCCCGTGCGAACGCCGGTGCCAGCCTAACTTGGTGTACAGGGGGCAGAAGCCCGTCAGGGCACTGCCCAGGAGGGGAAGGCCAACCAGGGTGAGATACTTCCAGGGTGATTCCAGGGCTCCATAAAGCCCGAGAATCATCACGCCCGCCATCAGCCGGGCGATTCGTTCGAAGCCGGGAATATTGCGTGTCATGTGAACCTCCTTTGCCGGAACTTCAGGGTTCAGAGAGGAATGGTCAGTACGGCACAGGGCGAAGCGTGCAGCAAGCGGCGCGCGATGCTGCCGGCTTCAATGACGCCTGGAGGTCCGCCCCGGTGATACCCGATCACGAGGACGTCGGCGTTGGTCTTTTGTGCCTCCTCTACGATCCGGTCGACGGTCTCGCCGCGGCGGATGGCCAGGGGCACGGCGGGCAGACCCTTCTCTTTAAGAACTGCCTGCGTACGGACCTCGAGCGACACGCTTCTTCCGAGCGGGAGGTCGGACACCAGCTCCAGCGGCTCATTTGCCGGCGTGCGTTCCACGGTTATCGGCTGCAGGCCTGCACCGACCTGCCGGGCAAAGTCGCAGGCCTGATCGAGCACATTCATCCCCCGTTCCGACCCGTCCAGTGCTACCAGCAGGCGACGAATATCGCCCATGCCCGACGGGACGAAGAGGCTGGGGAAACGACTGCGCCGGGCAACCGCGTCACCGGTATCGCCCAGGAGCAGCCGCATCAACCGGGAATGCCGCTTCCGTCCCAGCACCAGAAGGTCGGCCTGGACTCGCTCGGCAAACCGGCAGATCTCGATGCCAGGCACCCCTGCTGCGGTCGCCAGCTCGACTTGCTCGATGGCACTGGGCGACAAGACATCGGCCTGAAGCCAGCGGCGAAGATGCCCGAGCGCAGGCTCATCCGGCGCGTCATCGTCGGGTTCAACACCGTGGGCAGTGCCCACCAGCTGGCGCGTGGCTTCCGCGGCCATCACCCGCAGGACGGTGACCCGAGCCGAGGCGCGGGCCCCCAGATAGCTGGCGACCCGGACCGCCTCTCGTCCGGCGTCGGATTCGTCGGTTGCCGCAAGAATGTGTCTCAGGTCCATAGCGTGCTCCCCTTTCGGAGTGCACGCTACCCCTTGGCATATGAAGAAATGATGAACCGCGCGCGAATCATTCCGGGGTATTGGCGCACTTCATCAGACTGCCCATTTTCCAGGCATGGCTGAGACCTCGTCCCTCCCTCGCCTCCCCCCGACCGAGCGGGTGGAGCGCCTGATGTTGGCGGCATCCGCGCTGATCACCGAAGTGTCGCTCGAAGGGGTACTCGACCGGGTTGTGGCCGTCGCCGCGGAGGTCATTGGGGCCCAGTATGCCGCGATTGGCGTGTTGGAGCCCGATGGCCGCCTGCTCGAGAGCTTCACCACCTACGGCATCGACGACGACCTCCGAGCGCTCATCGGTCCCCCGCCCAAGGGCCACGGCATCCTGGGCCTGGTCATTCGTGAGGCCAAGCCCATCCGGTTGCCCGACCTCACCCGACATCCGGATTCCTATGGGTTCCCACCCCACCATCCCCCAATGCACTCGTTCCTCGGCGTCCCGATCCTGGGAAAGCGCGGGGTCTTCGGCAACCTCTATCTCACCGAGAAGCTGGGTGGCGGGACCTTCACCGAGGAGGATGAGCACATCGCCGTCCTCCTCGCGGCGAATACCGCTTCGGCGGTGGAAAACGCCCGACTGCACGAGGAGAGCGCCCGGCTGTTGGAGGAGGTGCAACAACTCCAGCGCAACCGAGAGCGCTTCTTTGCGATGGTGAACCACGAGCTGCGCAATTCCCTGGCAGCGGTATATGGCTGGGCGGAAATGATGGTGCGGAAGAAGGACCCGGCGACGGTGCCTAAGGCTGCCTTCGAGGTGTTGGATTCGGCCCACCAGGCTGTGGGGTTGATCAACGACCTGCTCGATCTGAGCCGGCTGGACGAAGATCGGCTCAAGCCGGTCATCCGAACCACCGATCCGGTCTCTGTTGCCCGGCGGGCGGTGCATCGGGTCATTCCCGCTGCGGAGGCCAGACGGGTCACCGTGGAGATGCTGGCTGCTCCCGACTTACCGAGCTGCGAAACCGACTCGAGTCGGGTGGAGCAGATCCTGGTCAACCTCCTGGGCAATGCAATTCACCACACGCCGGAGGACAGTAACGTGAGCCTTCGGGTCGATGCCCGGCTGCCGGTTGTGCGCTACACCGTAGAGGACCAGGGCAGCGGGATAGAGGAAAGTGAAGTGGAACGGATTTTCGACATCTATGTGACCAAGGCCGCGGGAGATAACCGGGGCGCCGGTCTGGGTCTCCCTCTCTCCCGGCGGCTAGCCCGACTCCTGGGCGGCGAGCTGCTGGCCGTCTCCCGTCCCCACCGCGGCGGGTGCTTCATTCTCGAATTGCCGGCCTCGAGGGCAGATGAAGGAACCTTCACGAAAGCTTCTGTCGGGCCTTAATCAATGCCGGTAACTTCAATTCATGAAAATTCTCGTTGTGGAGGACGACCGGAAGGTCGCCGGATTCATCGAACAAGGGTTGAAGGAAGAGGGATACGTGGTCGACGTGGCCCCGGACGGGGACGAGGCCACCATGCTGGCGCATGTGTACGACTACGACGTTATCCTGCTGGACATCGTCCTCCCCAAGAAGAACGGATTTCAGATCGCCAGCGAGCTCAGGCGCGAGGGCCGGTCCACACCCATCCTGATGCTGACGTCGCGGGACGGGGTAGAAGACGTAGTCCGAGGGCTGGATGCCGGCGCCGACGATTATCTGGCCAAGCCGTTCCAGTTCGACGAGCTCCTGGCCCGAATTCGGGCCTTGCATCGCCGGGGAGGGTCGGAACGGCTGGAGATTCTCCGCTACCCTCCCATTGCGCTCGACCGTCTTCGCCACATTGCCACCGTCAATGACAAGCGGCTGGACCTTACCCCGAAGGAGTTTCAGCTGCTGGAGTATTTTCTCCTGCACCCCGAAGAAGTAGTCCGGCGCACCACGCTCCTGGAGAAAGTATGGGACATGCACTTCGATCCGGAGAGCAACGTGGTGGACGTGCACGTGGGCAACCTCCGCCGGAAGCTGAGCGACGCCGCCAAGGAGCAGCTCCTGACTACGGTGCGGGGAGTGGGCTTCAGCCTCCGCCGCGGAGGAGAAGTCGCGGAGATATCGCCCGCGATCTAGTCCGGAGCCCGCAGCGTCGGTTCTACCTCCTCCCCGTCGGCGCGTTCTGCTTCATTCTGACCGGCCTCCTCCTTTATACCACAGGACAGTCTCGCCTTGCTGGGATCCTGTGGAGCGCAGGGCTGGCCCTCACCGGCGCGCCAGTGGTGTGGCAGACCGTGCGTGGCGTCTTCGCGGGCCGCTTTGCCGCGGACTTGGTGGCCATGCTGGCCATCGTCACGGCCCTTTTACTCGGTGAGCCTCTCGCGGGACTCATCGTAGTCCTCATGCAGACCGGAGGCGAGGCACTCGAGCGTTACGCCCAAGGGAGAGCCTCGGCCGCGGTGCGAGAGCTGGAGGCAGCCGCTCCCCGCCTGGCTCATAGAGTCGTGGATGGGGTCACCGAGGATGTATCAGCCGAGCTGATCAAGGTGGGGGACCAGTTGCTCCTGCGTCCGGGGGAGTTGTTGGCATCCGACGCGGTAGTGCTCGAGGGACGCTCTCACGTGGATGCCTCGCGGCTCACCGGTGAGCCCATGCCGGTCAGTGCGCATCCCGGAGTCCGTCTGCTCAGCGGCAGTCTCAACATCGAGGGTCCCCTCACCGTCCGAGCCACGGCTCCGGCGAGTGAGAGCCAATATGCGCGGATTGTGGATCTGGTCCGCACCGCCCAGGAGAGCAAGTCGCCGCTCCAGCGCTTGGCCGATCGGTACGCCGCCTGGTTCACTCCGCTCACTCTGGCTGTCTGCGCCCTGGCCTACATTCTATCCGGCGACCCCAGCCGGGTGCTCGCCGTGCTGGTGGTCGCGACCCCCTGCCCGCTGATACTGGCCACTCCGGTCGCGGTCGTTGGGGGGATTAATCGGGCTGCGCGGCACGGGATCATCTTCCGGCACGGTACCGCGCTGGAGCAGCTCGGGCGGGTCGATGTGGCCGTTTTCGATAAAACCGGCACGCTGACCATCGGTCGCCCCAAAGTCGACCGGGTGCAGACCACGCCGGAGTTCACCGCCGAGGAGCTGCTTCGCTTGGCCGGCAGCGTGGAACACGGCTCGGGCCACCTCCTCGCCCGCACCCTGGTGCAGGAAGCGAACG
>DASUVR010000098.1:0-8271 GCA_036378855.1 Gemmatimonadales bacterium
CACCCAGGAGTTCCGTACCCCGGCAGCTGTGCGCCGAGGTGTGATCGCGGGCTTCGTGGGCAACGTGCTCGAGTGGTACGACTTCGCCCTCTTTGGCTTCTTCGCCCAACAGATCGGGTCTCACTTCTTTCCCGCCGGTGACCCGACGGCCTCCCTGCTCGCAGCCTTCGGCACCTTCGCCGCCGGCTTCCTCATGCGTCCCGTGGGCGGGGCACTGTTCGGCTGGGTCGGCGACCGGTTCGGCCGGAAACAGGCGCTGATCTGGTCGGTGCTGGCGATGGCGATCCCGTCCTTCTGCATCGGCGTGCTGCCCAGCGCGGCGACGATCGGATTAGCTGCGCCAATCCTGCTGCTGCTGTTTCGCCTGCTCCAAGGAATCGCGGTCGGCGGCGAGTACATGGCCTCCTCGGTCTTCCTGGTCGAAGGCGCGCCGCCCGGCCGGCGAGGCTGGATGGGCAGCTGGGGCCCACTCGGCGCCTTCGCCGGCACCCTGCTGGGCTCGGCGGCCGGCGCCATCATCAATGCGACCATGTCGCCCGAGACCGTGATGGCCTACGGCTGGCGGATTCCCTTCATCCTCGGACTCGGCGTCGGGCTGGGCGGCCTCGCCATCCGGCGGCACTACGTGGAGCGGGTGCCCCACCAGGCGCCGTCCAAGTCTCCCCTGGGAGAAGCGTTCCGGAGCCACTGGGGAACGATGTTGCACCTGGTCTCACTCACGGCCGCGCTCAGCGTCGGCTTCTACACCACGTTCGTGTACGCCGCCACCTGGATGAGCCAGGTGGTAGGAGTGCCGGCTCGCACCGCGCTGGGAGTGAACACGCTGGCCATGGCATTCGCGCTCCTCATCATCCCTGCCGCGGGCGTCGCGAGTGATCGGCTGGGTCGGCGGACGGTGCTGGTGGTCGCGGCCGGCGCCCTCGCTCTGTTGGCCTACCCGCTGATGGCGCTGATGGCCCGGGGGCAGATGGCCGGCATCATCGCGGGCGAGATCGGACTGGCAGTGCTGGTCGCCAGTCTCAGCGGCGCGATGCCGGCTACCATGGCCGAGCTGGCACCCTGGCGGGTGCGCTGCACCGTGCTCTCGGTGGCGTACAACGTTGGGATGGCCCTGCTCGGCGGGACGACACCGCTGGTTGCGGCCTGGCTGGTCGCCCGCACCGGAGTGAAGCTCGCGCCGGCCTGGTATCTCGCGGCGGCGGCGTCTCTCACCTTCATCGGCTCGCTGCTGCTGCCGGCCACCGCGCGGCACAGCCTCACCAGGGAATTCGATGCCACGCGATTCCGCTAACCGGATATCGGGATTCTTCGTCACGCTCATCCTGGCTTGCCATTCGGGGTCGGCCCCGGAACCTCCCTCGCCGGGGTCACCTTCTCTCTCGCTTCAGCACGCCACGCTGATAAACCCCGGTGCGAAACCGATCCCGAACGCTAGTGTCACGGTGCATCAGGGACGCATCCTCTGCGCGGGCACTGCCACCTTCTGTCCCCGTCCCAGCGGGTCCAGAGTCGTCGACCTCACCGGCACCTATCTCGGCCCCGGGCTGATCGATGCCCATGTGCACTACTCTCAGACCGGGTGGGTGGATGGCCGACCCGATGCCGTAGATCTCCGGGCGCAGTATCCCTATGACTCCGTTATTCGGGCGCTCGAGGCACACCCCGAGCTGTTCCACCGCGCCTACCTCTGCAGCGGAGTCACCTCTGTCTTCGACGTCGGCGGATATCCCTGGACCTACAACCTCGCTCGACGCACCCGCAATGCAGACGACGCTCCCCGGGTTGTTGCGGCCGGCCCGTTGCTCGCCACGATCGAAGTCGATTCCCAAATGATGGGACAATTCGACTTCATGCAGAATGAGCCGGCTGTTCGAGCACTGGTGCGTGCTCACCATGCAGCCGGCGCTGAAGCAATCAAGGTGTGGTATATCGACGTGCCCGACAGCCTGCACCCATGGGCAAAGGCGATGCTGTTCGCCGCGGCGGACGAGGCCCGCAAAGCAGGGCTGCCGCTCATTGTCCACGCCACCGAGCTCGCCAATGCCAAGGAGGCGGTCCTGGCCGGAGCCAAGGTGCTGGTGCATAACGTGGACACCGGCACGATAGACGCCGAGTTTCTCCAGGCGGTCAAGCGAACCGGGACCATCGTCATTCCCACGCTCACCGTGCTCGAGGGCTATCCCGACGTAGCGATGGGACGATCGCCCGGGCTCCGATATCCACTCGACTGTGTGGATCCGGCAACGCGACGCAAGCTGGAGACGGTTCTGCCCGACAGTCTTACTCGGCGGGGACGAGAGTTCTGGAACGGTCCCGCCGGACGGAGTCTCATGACCACCTCCATGGATAACCTCGGGCGGCTGTATCGGGCCGGCGTCTCCATCGCGATGGGAACCGACGCCGGCAACCCCGGTACTGCACACGGTCCCAGCGTGTATCGTGAGATGGAGCTGATGCAGCGGGCCGGCATGCCCGCGGCTGCCGTGTTCGCCTCGGCCACCATCGTTGCCGCCAGGGCGATGGGACTGGAGGGCGACGTGGGCTCGGTCGAGAAAGGCAAGCGGGCCGATCTCGCCGTCTTCGAGGCTGACCCGACTACAGATATCACCAACGCTCGCCGGGTCCGGTTCGTGGTCCGCAACGGTGTCTTATACTCTCGGGATGAGCTTCTGTCGAAGTAGGATGCGTAGCGGTGTCGAACTTATGACCGCTGGTTCGTCGTGTGGGTAGTGGGGCTTCGAGACTCAGGGTGGCGTGGGCCTTGGCGCCCGCCTCCCGTCTGCTTTCCAATTGAAGGGAAAGAGCGATGACCGATCACAAAACCGGAACCCGCGTGGAGTGGCAGTCGGCTCGCGCCGAGCTGGCCAGGCTGGAGGCGAAGCACGCGGAGCTCAACGCGGAGATCAAACGGAAACGGCTGGAGCTGCCCTGGGTCCCGGTCGAGAAGGAATATCTGTTCGAGACCGAGGGTGGCACTAAGACTCTGGCGGACCTGTTCGAGGGGCGCTCCCAGCTCCTCGCCTACAACATCATGTTCGGGCCCGACTACGAGCTCGGCGCCTGTCCCGGGTGCTCCAACCTGGTGGATCATCTCGATCCCGCCGCGCTGCACCTCGGCCACCGCGACGTGACCCTGATCCTGTTCTCCCGCGCGCCGATCGATCGGCTGCTTGCCTACAAGCGGCGGATGGGCTGGCAGCTCCCTTATGTCTCGACTTACGGGACCGACTTCCCCTTCGATTTCGGGCTCGCGCTCACCAAGGAGCAGGCGAAGAAGGTGCCCCAGATTACGGAGCTGGTGGACGCTCCTCCCGATTGGCTGCAGGACTGGGGGAAGCAGACCGGCGCGAAGCTGGAGGACGGCCTTCGCGAGGCTCCCAGCTGGATCGCGTTCGCTCGCGAGAATGGCACCGTCTACCACACCTACACCGTGTCGGCGCCCGATCCGTTCGTCGCTCCCTACTACTCGTTCCTGCTGGAACGGACACCCAAGCCAGTCAACGAGGCCGAGCCGAGGGCATGGCGCAAGGACGAGTACCCGGAGTCGATCGGAGCGCCGCGATGATCCTGGGCCAGGGACTCCAGGATAGTCGGCGATCCTAATAGGTTACAGGACCCCCCAATGCCCGCTGATGGAGAGAAGCACGCCTTATGTCGCCGATCCGATCGAGGATTGAGGCCGAGAACTGGCTCGCCAGACGGCTGGCCCTGGAAGGGCCCGGGTTGTGGACCGTTCAGGAGTACCATGACCTGGGGAAAAAGCTGGCGCGAGACTATCGGCCGAGCGGGCCGAAGTGGAGGGTAAAGGAATGGACCGAGGGGCCGGAAGGAAATCCGGTCTATGTGGTCACCCGCGGGGGTGGTTTCGGGATCCACCGAGTGGACGATGACGAGAGAGCGGGTGAGAAAGCCGATGCCGTCATGCACGCGCTGAACGCCCTGGATGCGGAGATGAGCGACTCTGGCACAGACCGTCGCGTGCGGGCTCCTAACTGATCACTCTTCTCCACGGCACAGTCTGACCAAAGAGTTTCACGCGACCCGGTTCCGCTAACCGGCCCCCGGGATACCTTAGTATCGTGACCCCTACATACCACGACGTCTACGCTCGCTGGCGCAGCGCGCCCGAGCCATTCTGGGCCGAGGCGGCGGAGGCGGTGCATTGGTACCGCCGGTGGGATGCGGTACTGGATACCTCCCGCGCCCCGTTCTATCGCTGGTTTCCCGGAGGCCAGGTCAACAGCTGCTACAACGCCCTCGACCGTCACGTCGAAAACGGCCGGGCAGATCAGGTCGCGCTGATCTACGACAGCCCCGTCACCGGCACAGTAAGAGCTTTCACCTATCGCGAGCTGCGCGATGAGGTGGCCCGATTCGCCGGCGTGCTCTCCCAACGGGGCGTGGGCCGGGGCGATCGGGTCATCATCTATATGCCCATGGTGCCCGAGACCGTGATCGCCATGCTGGCCTGCGCCCGGATCGGCGCGATTCACTCGGTGGTATTCGGCGGGTTTGCCTCTCCCGAGCTGGCCAGCCGGATCACCGACGCACAGCCCAAGGTCATCCTCACCGCGTCCTGCGGCATCGAGATCGATCGGGTGGTGCCCTACAAGCCGCTGCTCGACCGCGCCCTCGAGCTCGCGAGCTCCAAGCCGGAGTGCTGCATCGTGCTCCAGCGTCCCCAGTGTAAGGCGTCGCTCGTACCGGGACGGGACCACGACTGGGATGAGCTGACCGCAAAGGCGACGCCGGTGGACTGCGTCCCACTCCTCGCCACCGATCCGCTCTACATCATCTACACCTCGGGCACCACCGGAAACCCCAAGGGCATCGTGCGCGACAACGGCGGCCATCTCGTCGCACTCACCTGGAGCATGCGCCACATCTACGGGGTCGAGCCGGGCGAGGTCTACTGGGCCGCGTCGGATCTGGGCTGGACGGTGGGGCACTCCTATGGCGTTTACGGTCCGCTGTTCCATGGCAACACCACGGTGCTATATGAAGGAAAGCCGGTCGGCACCCCCGATGCGGGCGCCTTCTGGCGAGTCATAGCGCAACACGGCGTCCGCGTCTTCTTCACCGCGCCGACCGCCTTTCGGGCGATCAAGCGCGACGATCCCGAAGGCGAGCACGTCCGCCGCTACGACCTCAGCCGACTTCGTACCCTGTTCCTGGCCGGGGAGCGCTGCGACCCGGCGACGCTAGCCTGGGCCGAGCAGCAGCTCGGGATTCCGGTGATCGACCACTGGTGGCAGACCGAGACCGGCTGGCCGGTCGGCTGCAACTGCGTCGGATTGGGACTGCTTCCGGTGAAGCCCGGATCGTGTGCGGTGTCGGTGCCGGGTTACGATGTGCGGGTTCTGAACGATGAGGGAAGGGAGGTGCGGGCCGGCGACACCGGGAGCGTCGTCATCAAGCTTCCCCTGCCGCCCGGCTGCTCGCCCACTCTCTGGAATAACGACAAGGGCTACCGCGACACCTATCTCAGCGCCTATCCCGGCTACTATCTCACCGCCGACGCGGGGTTCAAGGACGAGGACGGTTACCTCTGGATCATGAGCCGGACCGACGACGTGATCAACGTCGCGGGGCACCGGCTGAGTACAGGAGCGATGGAGGAGGTGCTCGCCGCCCACCCCGACGTCGCCGAATGCGCGGTCGTGGGCGTCGCCGATGCGCTCAAGGGTGAGGTCCCTCTCGGCTTGGTGGTGCTCAAGGCCGGGGCCGACCGGACCCGGGAGCAGCTGGTCCCGGAGCTGGTCGAGCTGGTCCGGCAGCGGATCGGCCCGGTGGCGTCGTTCAAGACCGCAATCCCGGTCAAGCGGCTGCCCAAGACTCGTTCCGGCAAGATCGTTCGCGGGACCATCAAGAAGATCGCCGATGGTGTGCCCTACACCATCCCGCCCACCATCGACGATCCCGCGACCCTCGACGAGATCTCGGCGGCTCTGGCAGCGATCGGGTATACGGCGACCCCTGGTCCTACGGCTCCGGCGCCACCTGCATCAGTGCTACGGGTTTGACCGAGAGCTGGTCGGTGAACGGCCGGTCGTGCCAACCGAAGCGTTAGCACGATGAGGTGTGAAAGGAGGAATACGAGGACCTAGAAACGGCGGGCAGCAGACCGAATTCGTCTACTGCCCGCCATTTCTTTGTTGCGAACTGCTGAGATTAGCGGCTGTAGCTGTTCCCACCGTGCCGCGCCAGAACCTCACGCGTCTGGTCGGGAGATACCATGCCCTCTGTATCTACGGCGACGAGCACTCCACCACGCTCCACTGCCGGACCGTAGAACTCGGCCTCGTCCTTGCTATAGCCTGCCTTGCTCAAGCCGCCGGCGATGGCGCCTGAGGTACCACCCACGATCGCGCCCGCGGCGAGGGCACCACCGGTTGTTCCCAAAGCGGAAGCCAGCGCGCCCGCCGTGATGAACGGTCCGACACCTGGAATTGCCAGAGCGGCCAGTCCGAACAGCAGGCCGGCACCCGCGCCGGCAGCCGCACCTTTGGCCGCGCGCTTGCCCGCAGTGTCAGTCGAGGCACCTGCGGCAACAGCCTCTTCCTCGTTTCGGGCGATGAACGATAGATCCGTATCGGTCACTCCCAGGCGCCGCAGCTCGGAGACAGCTTGCTCGGCCCGCGTCTGGTCGTCAAATACAGCGGTGACTCGTGACATGTATTTCCTTTGTTCAGGCTCATAAAGGTGAATCTTCAGCCACCCTATTTCGCACATTCTTCATCGGAAGACCGTGAGCCTGGTCACCAATCAGGCCACTTTGTCAGAATCGTGGCTCGCCGCACCAGCTCATTGCCACAATAGAGCCATTATCTGCTCCACCGCTTAGTTCCTGTTGAAGTGTCCGCTGGCCTGGCCGCAGCCCACGCCCTGGACCCAAAGGGTCTGAATACCGGGAATCTCGGGCGCGAGATCGCTGTCCGAGACGATCATCTGTGCGGTGAACGACTCATCGTTGCCGTCGCCGGCCCGGTAGAAGTCGGCCAGGAGAACCGCGGTGTGGCTGCTCGTAGTAGCGAGCTTCGCCGCGTCGGCGCCGGTGCACTTGAAATTGGTGGATGCCAGCAGCTGTGCCGTGTCCCAGCGAACGCCCTGGCCTGCCTGACAGCCCGTCAGCGGCCCCTGGGCCACTGTCTCGCTGCAGTCGAAGCCGCCGCTGGAGACAACCGATGTCTCGCTGGGTACCACGTTTGAAGCGGTCTCAACGCTATAGGAGCCGCCGCCGGTCAGGCGGACCGCCCCAGTGGGAAATCCTCGGGCATTGCCGTTGAAACCGAACCCGCTACGTCCGCCGGCACTGAAGCTGGCCTCACGCGTATCGGTCGGAATCATTCCATCGCTGCAGGCGAGCACGCCCATCCAGATCAGCAAACACAACAGGGGAACGGCGACGCGCGACTTCATGGCAGCCTCCTCGATCGGGTATCAGAATGTTGGTAGTGAATTCCTGACCCAATGGTAGGAAACGCGACCGCCCACCGTGATCGGCGGGCGGAGACGAACAGTGGAGGGATTTTGGGGAGAGCTCTGTCAGCTGGCGGCTGACACCGCCAACAGGCGACTGGCGCCTGCCCACTCGCGACTGGGTCTAGGGTCTAGGGTCTGGGGTCTGGGGGCTAATTAATCAACCCATGCAGCGCGGCGTAGCGCACCAGGTCGGCGTTGCTCGATGCGCCCATCTTCTCCAGCACCCGGGTGCGATAGGTGCTGACCGTCTTGGGACTGAGCGCCAGCGACCGGGCGATTTCCTTGACGGTCTGGCCGGAGCCGAGGAGACAGAGCACCTCATACTCGCGATTGCTGAGTCCTTCGTGACGGATGTCGCGCGACCCAACGGCCAGGTCCGCGGCCAGACGCTCCGCCAGACCGGGACTCACGTACTTGTTTCCCCGGTACACCCGGCGGATCGCTTCGGTCAGCTCCTCCGGCGAGTGGTCCTTGGTGAGATAGCCCGAGGCACCGGCCCGGAGCGCCCGGACCGCGTACTGATCTTCCGGATGCACGCTGAGTACCAGCACGGCCACCGTGGGGTGTTCCGCTCGCAGCCGTTGCAGTACCTCCAGGAACCGGAGTCCCGGCATCGCCACGTCCAGCAACACGATGTCGGCCGGCACCCGAGGCAGTCGCTCCAGCAGCTCCTGGCCACTGGCGACTTCGCCCACCACCTCGAGGCCCGGAGCGTCCTGGACGATTCGCCGAAGGCCTTCGCGCACGATGGGGTGGTCATCCGCGATGAAGAGTCGGATCATGCCGTTC
>DASUVR010000099.1:0-4318 GCA_036378855.1 Gemmatimonadales bacterium
ATCCTTGTTCGACGCCGTGATCAGCCGGATGTCCGTCCGCGTCGGCTTGCTCCCCCCCACCTTCACGAACTCCCGCGTCTGAATCACCCGCAGCAGCTTCGCCTGCAACGGCAGACTCAGCTCACTGATCTCGTCGATGAACAGCGTCCCCGTGTGCGCCAGCGCGAAAAACCCCGTCCGATGCTCCACCGCCCCCGTGAAGCTCCCCCGCACGTGCCCAAAGAGATGGCTCTCCATCAGCCCCTCCGGAATCGCCGTGCAGTCCAGCGTCACCAGCGGCCGCTCCCACCGCGCACTCTGCGCGTGAATCGCCCGCGCAATCAGCTCCTTGCCCGTCCCCGACTCCCCCGATATGCACACGTTCGCGTCGCCCGGCGCCACCTTCTCGATCTTCGCCAGCACCTCGCCCAGCGCCCCCGACTGCCCCACCAGCCCGTGCACCCCCGGCCCCCGACTCGCCCCCCGCGGCCCCAGCCCCAGCCGGCTCACCACCCGCTCCAGCGCCGCCACCACCTCCGTCTCGCCCCCCGGCCGCTCCAGCCACTGCACGCCCGGCAGCGCCGGCCCCGCCCCCGCGGCCCCCTCGGCCCCCACCACCACCACCGGACTGTCCGTCCCCAGCCCCAGCCCCCGCAGCCGCTGCCCCACTTCCCACGCCGTCAGCGGCGCCTGCAGGTTCACCACCGTCAACGCCGGCCGCCCATGCGCCTGCACCGCCAGCTCCATCTCGTGCAACGACCCGATGAAGTGCGGCTGCCAGCCGCGCAGGGGGGCAATACGCCCGATCAACAGGGCAAGTTCCAAGGATTCGTCGAGCACTAGGAGGTTCATGCTGCGTCCTCTACCGCCTATTCCGGATTCCCGCTGCTGTGAGTTACCTGGTTGCCGCCACGCTCAACAGCTTGAGCCAGGTAGGCCATCGCCTGCGACAGCAGGATGGAATCTGTATGCCCATCATGAGGGAACGAGACCTTTCCGACGCTGACGGTGAGCCGCTGGGGCCGTCCTTCCGGCCCCTCGCGGAAGGCGACCTGCCCGATGTTGGCCCGGATGCGCTCCGCCACGCGCAGGGCATCTGCGCCGGCAGTGTGAAGGAGGATGACGGCGATCGCGGATGACAGCTGACCGACGAGGTCGGTCGCGCGAACGAACTCGGGGATCTTCTCGGAAATCGCCCGCTCGACTTCCCGGCCCATCTGCTCACGGTCGATGCCCGGCACGTCCGGCCGCAGCACGCAGATCGAGAAGAAATCCTGGTAGCGCGTTGCGCGGCCCGCCTCCCGCGTCAGCAGGTGGCGGAACGCCTCCTCATGAAATACCCCCGTCTGGGTATCCATGAACTCGCTCACGTAGCCCCTCCCCTCGGATGACAGGTTGATCACGCGCATCGTGCTCTAGTTACTCGACGTCTTGCTCGAACCCTGAGCAAGTCTTGCGCCACCGATGAACAATCAGCAGGGCGCGGCCGAGCGAGGATCCCTATCGTGTGAATTCACTGCGGTTGCGACGAGAGCGACGGGGCGGGGGAGTGTGCAGAACTAACAGAAAATCTAGAACAACTCAGACGCGCACTTAAGGAATCAACCGGGACAAACGAAGCAAATCATTTCCTACCAGAACCTCGCTCAGGACGATCGTCCAAGCCGACCTGGCGGATCTTGTACAGCATCGCCTTGTAGCTGATCTTCAGGAGTCGCGCGGCCTCCGCCCGATTCCAGCGCACCTTCTCGAGCACTTCTTTGATCACCGCCTTCTCCGCCGCCATGGCGGCGCGCCGGGCGATGTCCTTCAGACCCATCTCGGCCTCGGGAGTCGACAGCACCGGGTGCACCGGCGCAGCGACCGGCGGTCCCCCCTCGGGCTTCGGAGTCCAAGGCTTCTCGCTACGAAGGGCGATCTCCTGCTGGACGAGCGCCTCGGTCTGCAGGACGACCGCGCGCTTGATCATGTTCTCGAGCTCCCGGACGTTGCCAGGCCAGGCGTAGTCCTGGAGGAGGCGGACGGTTCCCGCCGAGATCTTGAGCGCATCCCGATTGTATTGCCGGCAGAACCGGCTCATGAAGTACTCGACGAGAACCGGGATCTCCTCCCGTCGCTCGCGCAGGGGAGGGATCGAGATCGCGACCACGTTGAGCCGGTAGTAGAGGTCCTCGCGGAACAGCCCGGTCGTCATCACGGAAGCCAGGTTCTTGTTCGTCGCGGCGATCAGCCGGGCATCGGAGGTGATGACCTCGCTGCCCCCGACCCGGAAGAACTGGCCGTCCTGCAGGACGTGCAGCAGCTTGGCCTGAAGCCCTAGCGGCATCTCCCCGATCTCATCGAGCAGGAACGTGCCCCGGTGGGCCAGTTCGAACTTGCCAGGCTTCCGCCGGTGGGCTCCCGTAAAGGCCCCCTTCTCGTGACCGAACAGCTCGGACTCGAGCAGGTCCCCGGGCAACGACGCGCAGTTGACCTTCAGGAAGGGCTTGTCCCGCCGGTCCGATATATAGTGGATAGCCCGGGCCACCATCTCCTTGCCGGTGCCACTCTCCCCCTGCAGCAGGATGGTCGCGTTCGTGTCGGCCGCCCGACGAACGATGTCCTCGACGGCCCGCATCCGCTCGCTGTTCCTGAATAGCAGGTCCAGGTCCACCGTCGCCTGGCCTGCACCGGCGCCGTTTCCGGCCTGGGCCGCGACCAGGGCCGGGCTGTCCGTCTGGACGATTGCGGCCTTGATGACGTCGCGCAACGCCTGACTGGTCACCGGCTTCACCAGGAAGTCGTAGGCTCCGGTCCGCATGCCCTTGACCACCAGGTCCCTATCGCCCGACCCGGAGAGGAGTACCAGGGGCACGTCGGCGCTCTCGAGCTTGATCTGCCGAGCGAGGTCGATGCCGCTCGTCTCCAGTTGGTCCAGATCCAGGAGCACCAGCTGCGGGTGCAGGCTGGACAGCAGGGCCAGCGCCTCGGCGGCAGTGCCGGCCTCGAGGGCGGTGTGTCCCGCTTCCCTGACGATGCGCGCCAGGGCCGCCCGGCCTTCAGACCGCCCGTCGACCACGAGGACCGAGTTCGGACTCATCGGGAAGAAATGACCGGGCCCAAGCAGGCCCTTGACGTAGACTGGAGCCGTCCAGATACTGGCGGGCGGGAAAACTCATGAGAATCCTGGTCGTGGACGACGATCCGTCGGTTGCGGAGATGATCGCCGAGGCGGTTAGGACCTTCGGTCACGATGCCTTGGTGGCGCTTGATGGAACCGAGGGCCTCCGTCTGCTGGAGTCGAGTAGCGTGCAGGGTGTCTTTCTGGACCTCGTCATGCCCGGTCTCGGGGGACTGGCTGTCCTTACTCGGATCCGAAGCCGGTTTCCTCACGTGCCTGTCGTCATCCTTTCGGCGCACGCCGGTGATGAGGAGACCAGGAAGGCGATCGCGCTAGGAGCCTCGGAGGTCATCTTGAAGCCCGCTGGACTTGCCCAGTTCACCGAGGTCCTTTCGCGGCTGACCCGCACCTGAGATAGCAGGGAAACAGTTCTCCCGATCCTGCTCCTACGTCCTGCTACATTTTCCACTCTCACTTATCTTGGTGTGAAAATCAATCATCAATCCGGGCATCCGCAATCATTGCACGCGTCTCGATGATCGCCAGTGATCAGATCGCCGATGACAAATTCTCGTCGCAGAGGATGGTAGATTCCTAGATTCCAGGTCGCCGAGCGATCCCGCCCGATGAGTTCCCTACTGAGCCCGGTCCAACGCGCGCTTGCCGTGAGAACCCGCGCCGAGGCCGTCGATGCGCTCGGTCCTGGCCGACTGTTCGCTGACCCTGCCGGACCTCCAGCGGCTGACCGCAACGCTGCTGCGCTGGCGGGATCTCGACCCCGTGCTTCCCTCGGCATCGGTGTGAGCGCGTTCGATCAGCTGCGAGGCACCCTGGCGGTGTCACTCGGAGTGACGCCGGACCTCATCCAGCAGAACACCCGCCAGAAGGAATCTGCCGAAAGTGGGACCCGCTGGCCCACATCAACCTCATGGTGGCGCTCGAGAGCAGCTTCGACGTGACCCTCGAGGTCGAGGATTTCGCGGCCCTGATCTCGGTGCCCGCCATCCTGGACTATCTCAGGAGCCGCGGCATCGAGTGAGTGAGCGGGTGAGCCTCCTGGAGCGCCTGTCCGGCCTCGCGGTGGACCACTTGAGCGCCGGCCAGGCGTAGGTCCTGCGCGGCCACTATCACGCTCTGCGCGCGCGGCTCCACCCGCTCATCCGGGCGATGAACGGCACCTTCGGCGCCGCCGATCTGCGCCGCGAGCTCGACCGTCGGCTTCCCGTCTCGTTCGAGATC
>DASUVR010000100.1:0-12749 GCA_036378855.1 Gemmatimonadales bacterium
GGGCGAGATGAACATCGTGGGTCCCCGCCCCGAGCGGCCCACCATCTTTGCCGAGCTGCGGGAGCACATCGCGGAGTATCCGCTACGGCAGCGGGCCCGGCCGGGGATCACCGGACTGGCCCAGATCAATCATCACTACGACCGCTCGCTGGACGATGTGCGGACCAAGGTGCGCTACGATCTCGAATATCTGCAGCGTCAGTCCGCCGCCGAAGACTTCCGCATCATGCTGAAGACCCTCCCGGTGATGCTCCGCCGTCGCGGCGGCTGGTAAGCCCGACCTCGCGACCCATCTCCTCAACTATTAGAGTTCCCCGGCCATTGGGCTCGGCTGCGCCATATGCGGCCTGTCCCTCAGACGTCTACTCGAGGCTGTGATGGAGCTGGCGGAATCTCGTACCGTGGAGCGAAGCACCAGCCGGAGCGCGACCCTGTTGCTCGGCGCGCTGGTGCTGTTCGGTTTCCTGCTGCGCTTCTGGCGCCTGGGCACCTGGAGCTTCGAGAGCGATGAAGTCTTCATGCTGCGCGACTCGATCCATCCCACGCTCCGAAACCCCAGGCCGCTGCTCTACTTCCTGAACCATTACGTTGTCGCGCCACTGACTCCCCTCAACGAGTTCGGGCTCCGGCTGCTGCCCGCCTTCTTCGGGGTATTGGCCATTCCGGCACTCTACGGGGTGAGCCGCCGCCTGGTGGGTATACGATCTGCGCTGTTCGCCACCTTTCTGCTTACCGTCAGTCCGCTGCTGGTGATTTTCTCCCAGTTTGCCCGCTACTGGTCTCTCGTCTTCCTGCTCTGCGCGATCTATCCCTATGCGCTGTACCTCGGCGTAAGGGAGCGAGACCGGGGGATGCTGATCCTGGGCATCATCACATTCGTGCTGGCCTGCCTGGCACACCCGGCGTCGGTGCTGCTGATCGGCGGCCCCGGAATCTGGCTCGCCTTTACCTATCTGCGCCCCAGCTACGTCCGGCGGGCCTGGAATCAGAGGCTGATCCGCTGGGGAATCATTACCGCCGTTGTTCTGGCGTTTGTCCTTGCGGTGCGCTTCGTTCCCATTCTGCTGCGCTGGGTGTCCATCCACGACACCATGGGAGCATTCGGGCAGTACCTGTTGGCCCCCAAGCTGGCCCCAGGGCTCAAGCAGCTCAAATATCTGCTGGCGTTTGCCGAAGGCCTGACGCTGCCGGTCACCCTGACCGGAGCGGTGGGCGTCTACCTCCTGGCAAAGAGAGGGAACCGAACGCTGGCCATCTATCTCGCCAGTCTCGCGTTATTTCCCCTGATTTTTCTATGCCTGGTGTCGCTCCGGACACCGGTGTCCACCTACTATTTGCTTCCTACCACCCCGGTGTTCTTCATCGGCACGGGGGTGTTTCTGAGTCGCATTTGGGAGGTGGATTGGGGAATTCGGGCCCGATGGCTGATGCCCGCCACGGCTCTACTCCTGATCCTGGACGCGGGTACGCCCACGCTGATCTCACAGTACCGCAATGGGCGGCGCTACGACTTCAAGGCCGCCGCGCGCTGGCTGGAGAAGCGGGTCACTCCCCACGACGTGATCTTCTCCGATCAGCCGGAAGCCATGGGCTACTATCTGCCCAAGACGAAAGTCCAGCAGCTCCGGTTCAACACCGAGCCGCTCCGCCAATCGATGCAGGAAATCCATGGCGACGGGCGGGGGACGTTGTGGATCATCGCTCCGGCTCCCGCCCACGCCTTTCGAACCAACCTGAAGCAGGGCGGTCTGGCCGAGTGGATGTACAGCAACTGTCAGCTGCGGAACTCGCTGGGAGCGGGGCGGATCGACTTCCGGCAGCAATACCTGCAGATCTTCCAGTGCCCGCCCGAGACCACCAGCTCGGCTCGAACACCGTCGTTCTCGAGGAACGAGCCCTCAGCGCGATAGCGTAGGGGCGAGAGTGAGTCCCTTCCGGGCCGACACCTGACGGTAGAGATCTTCCCAGCGCTCGACCACTCGGCCCAGGCCATAGTGCTCCCGGACGTGCTCACGCCCCCGCGCACCCATGGCTCGGCGTTCTTCGGAGGACTGCTCCATCAGCCGCAGCATGGCCCCTCCCAGCGCCTCGTGGTCCCGCGGGGGAACCAGATAGCCGGTCTCGCCGTCGCGCACGACTTCGTGGTTTCCACCCACCCGGGTCGCCACGATGGGGAGACCTGCGGCGCCCGCCTCCAGCAGCGCGATCGGCATACCCTCCCACGCGGACGACATCACGTAGCCGTCGGCCGAGGCCATGACTTCGGGTACGTCGGATCGGACGCCGAGGAAGCGGATATTGGCACCCAGGCCCAACGACCGGGCCAGCGCCTCGGTCTCCTCCTGCAGAGATCCGTGCCCCACCAGAAGCAGCACCGCGTCCGGATGGCGCCGGCAGACCTGCTCGAAGGCATGGAGCATGTTGGGATAGTCCTTGGCGATCTCGAACCGCCCCACCGCGAGCCAGACGAATTGATGATCATTCAAGCGGATCGACGATCGCAGCGCCTCACGGGCTCCCTGCCCCAGCCGCTGGAACCGCTCGGTGTCCACGCCATTGGGGACACAGGTGAGCAACTCCCGGGGTACGATGCGGTCGTTGACGAACCGGTTGGCCGCGGCCTCGCTGATGATGGTCATGTGGTCCACCAGGCCGTTGCTGATCCGGTAGGCTGCCATCCAGAGCGGACCGCCTTCGTAGATATTGTGGATGGTGGAGATCAGGACCGGCACCGGAGCGAAGAGCCGGGCGACCCGGGCCATGAGGTTGGCGTGAATCATGTGGCTGTGGAGCACATCCGGTTTCCAGCCCCGGATCAGCCGGACCAACCGGATCAACCCTCTGGGATCGGGAATGCCGCGGGGCATGCCGAGCGTCTCGGTGCGGATCCCTTTGCGGCGGGCCTCCAGGCCCATGGCTTCCAGCGGGCAGAGCGCGACGATGAAGACGTCGTGTCCCTGGGCACGCATGAGCTCGGCGGCGGAGAGCAGCTGCTGGTCCGCTCCGCCCATCCCCATGCTGGTGGAGAGAAACATCACGCGCATGGCTTGATGCTTAACCAGTCCCATTGTGTTCGTCGTCTGACCCGGGCATACTCAACGTCCACCCGATGACCTGGTTGATCCCACTCCACTCGACTTCATGCCAGCAACGCTCCGACGTTTTATAGACCTGAACCGTCGGGTCTCCCGCTGGGAACGCTCCGTGGTTTCCCGCCTGGTTCCCGGCTGTGCCGCCGACGGCACCGTTGATTTCCGCGATCGCGTGCTTCCCAGCCTCATTCGCCCCGGCATGCGGGTGCTCGACGTGGGCGGCGGCAAGGAGCCGGCGATCTCACCCGCCATGAAGCAGCGATACGGTCTCGCGATCACCGGTCTGGATGTCTCTGCCACCGAGCTGGAGCAGGCGCCCGCGGGCTCCTTCGATCAGACCATTGTGGGCGACGTGGCCACGGTCAGCATTCCCGGGAGCTACGATCTCATCTTTTCCCGGGCCGTGCTGGAGCACGTGGCAAATCCGCGTGCGGCCATTGCCAATCTTGCCCACGTGCTCGCGCCCGGAGGCACCATGGCGCACTTCATGCCCTGCGGCAACGCTCCCTTTGCGGTGCTGAATCGCTGGCTGGGAAACAAGGCCGCCCGGCGCCTGCTGTTCAGCATCTTCCCCGAAAAGGCAGAGGGAAGCGGGTTTCTGGCCTACTACCGGGAGTGCACCCCGAGCCGGCTGCTCAGGATCTGCCGGGAAAACGGCCTGGAACTGGACCGGATCTATCCCTACTACAACTCGGATTACACCTCGTTCTTTGCCCCGGCGTACACCGTCGAGACCCTACGCCAGGTTCTGATGTGCAGCCTGCATCTGAGCGACTTTGCCGAGTCGTTTGCCGTGGTGGTTCGCAAACCCTCAAGCTAAATCTCGCTCCGCCGATCCGCCCAATGTCCGGCGGAGCATCCGCTTCAATGGCGTGGGACAATAGGCGTAGCCATATCGCCCCAGGGCAAACAGGTACATCCAGGGCGGCAGCCTCAGCTCCCGCACCACCTTTGCCTGCACCTTGGCCAGCGCCCGCTGGCGATCCACATACTTGAACGAGCGGTGGAAGAAGCTGGTGGAGTGCACGTAGTGCTCTCCCACCAGCTCGGGCACGTTGGCGAAGCGCCAGCCCAGCTTGGCGGCCTTGAGCCAGAGGAGCTGGTCTTCCAAATCGGCCACCTCGGGATAGCCGCCGGCCTCGGTCCACACTCGCTTTCGGAACATCGCGATGGTATTGGCCATGGGAATGGCCCGGGCCATGGCCGGAATGATCTCCTCGTGCTCGCTGGGCGGCATGCGGACGTAGCGCTCGTTCCGGTTCTGGTCGATCACCAGATAGTGTCCCCCCACCACGCCGACCCTGGGATTGGCGTCGAGCACGGCGACCTGCAGCCGAAGCCGGTCAGGATAGCTTCGGTCATCGAAATCCTGCCGCGCAACGTATTCACCCCTGGCCTGGTTCACTCCGAAGTTGGCGGCTCCGGTGATGCCGAGCCGGCCCGGTGAAAAGACTCGCACCCGGGAATCGCGCTTTTCGAGATCCCGGAGAATCTCCTCGGTCTTGTCCTGGGAACCATCGTTCACCAGCACCCACTCGAAGTCGGTGAAGGTCTGGCTCAGGATTCCGGGAATGGCGCGGTCGACGTACGGCTCCCCGTTGTAGACCGTGGTGACCACACTGACTCGCGGAGTCATCGGCTGGTCCCCCGCCGTGCCTGAGGCACGGCGATCGGACCGGGACGGCCGGAGGCCGGACCGCGGTACAGGGGAGTGCCGGCGTACTGGGGACTGGGCGCCGCTGGTCGCCAGACCATGGTAGGCGCGCGGGCCAGCCCGGCGAGCGCGGCGAGTACGAACCAGACGGTCTTTCGATCGTCCCAGGTCAGCGGGAGCATGGCCACGGCAATCGTCGCGAGCAGCACCAGCGTAAACCGGCGCTCCAAACCGCGCAGCCGCATGAGAGCGAGGAACACCGCGACGAACATGCTGAGGTATAGCAAGAGGCCAATGAAGCCCTCCTCCACCAGCACCGACAGATAGGAGTTGTGCGCCACCTGAGTGGCGTACCCCAGCTCCGGCAGGAGTGCCACCTTGAACGATCCACTGCCGTATCCGATCAGCGGCCGTTGCTCGAAGGCATGAAACCCAGCCTTCCAAATGCGGAACCGGCCACCCAGGCTCAGATCTTCCACCGCAGTCGTGGTGGTCGAGAGCCGGCTGACGATGGTCTTTGGGACATACGCCACGGCGATTCCGCCAGAAATGGCGAGCAGGGCGATCGCCAGCGCCAGTTTTCCTGGCGAGAGCCGGGTCATGGTCATGGGCACGATCAGGAGGCCTACCAGGCTGGCGATCATGCCGCCGCGCGAACCGGTAAGCCCGATGCCCAGCAGCCCTATCGGGATGTAGGCCCGGCACGCCCAGCGTACGATCGGCCGGTGATAGGTCATGCCGAGATACCATGCCATTGGAATGCCGGCAGCGAGCGTCATGGCGAGATCGTTCGGATCGCCCCCTGCAGCGGCGAACCGCTTCATGGCGCCGGCCTCTCTCCGGAAGAGCAGAATGGTGTCCAGAGCAGAGACGTAGGCGCCCAGCACATAGGCGGCGAGCAGTCCGATCAGCCGTGACCTGCTGACCGCGATCTCCCAGATCATCCACACCATCACGAACAGCTGAACAAAGGTCCAGAACTTCTTGGGCATCTGGGCTGGGTTGTACACGATCAGCAGCACGCCCGCAGCCCAGAGCACAAAAAAGAATGCCGCGTACTGGAAGGGCTGCCAGCGCCGGAACCGGCCGGTGAGGACCATGGCAACCAGGGTTAGCGCGACCGCAGCGGCGCCGATCACCCGGCTAAACACCCCGACCCCCGGAATTACGATGAAGTTTTCCCAGGGAAGGGAGAAGACGAAGAACCAAACGGCGGCGTAAGCAATCGACATCAGGCTGCCTGCTCGATCACGCTGAGGTAATGATCCACGGCGGCATCCATGGTGTAGGGCTTGAGTGCCTCCGCCGATACCGCACCGCCCGGCTGGTCCAGCGCCGCCTCCATCGCCCGAGCGAGCGCGGTAGAGTCTGCCACCGGCACCAGGGCGCCCAGCCGGCCTTCCTGCAGAATCTCGCGAGGACCGCTGGGGCAGTCGGTCGAGACCACACGGGCTCCCGCCGCCAGTGCTTCAATCAGAACGGTAGGCAGCCCTTCCCAGGCCGACGAGAGCACGAACAGTGCAGAGCGAGCCATGTAAGCCATCGCGTTCTGGAAGCCCGGGAGGGCCACGTCCTGGGTCAATTGCAGTTCTGCAATGAGCCGCTCCAGTTCCGCCCGGTCTTCTCCCTCACCCAGAATAATCAGCCGCGCCGGCCGGCGGCTCCGCACCTGCGCAAAGGCCCGGATCAGATTGGGGAAATCCTTTTGCCGGGTGAGACGACCCACCCCGAGTATGACTGGCGGCTGCCCCGGCTCGAACCAGGGATGGCCGGGTTCCTCCCGAGCCAGCGCCATGACGCTGCGAGTGATCACCGGATTGTAGACCACCTCGACCTGACCGCGGGGAAAGCCGGAGGTTCGAGCCAGGTCATCAGCCGCTCCGCGGGACACCGCGACCACACTGCTGGCCCAGGGATAAAACCGTCGGAGCAGTATGGGCCAGAGATTCCGTGATACCACGTTCTCATGCTGGTTGGCCTGCGACATCGTGTTGTGCTCGGTGACCACGACCGGCGTCATCCCTCCCGCCAGCCGCGCGGCCCAGAGCGCGACCAGGTTGGCGTGGCTCATCGATGAGACCAGCACTCTGGGTCGCTCGCGCTTGAGATAATCGGTCAGCGGCCGAAGGCTCCCCAGCAGCCGGCGCGCGCCCAGATCCACCATTCGCACCGCCGGTGGAAGGCTCTGCAGGAAGACGCCGTCGGCCTCGGCCAGCACGAGATCCACCGGATAGCCCCGCTCCGTGATGCCTTCGACCAGATTCACCACCACCCGCTGCGCGCCTCCGCCGCGGACCGCGGGCAGAAAGAAGGCGATGCGACCATTCCGGCTCATGCCGGCTTCCGCATGCGGAAGGGACGCAGCAGTGCCGCCTGAGAGAGCAGAAGATCTCGCGTCCGCATACCGTGCTCACCCAGGGCGAACGAAGGCAGTAACCAACCCATCGCCAGCGCGGTGCCTCCAGCAGCAATGGCCCCGGTAAGGAGTCCGGCGAGCGGCGGCAATCCCAGGTGCCTGATTCCCTCGATCACCGCGAAAGCCACCCCGCCGGAGACGACGGCGAGCCTGACCGCCGGCAGTTGAGACAGGAAGAACTTGCCCCAGGAGACCGGCACCACGCTGAGGCTGAGTTGAGCCATCAGTGTGTAGTTGAGTATGAGCGCGCAAAGCACGCCGAGAGCCACACCGGTGACCCCCCAGTGGTGCCCCACCCAGGCGCCGAAGAACACCAGACCGGCAAACAGCACCTGCCGCCAGGCTCGGCGGTAAACCTTCCCGGTGGCGCGGGAGAGCGAGTCGCTCATCCGGCTGCTGGTGCGGAACATCATCCCCAGCAGCAGTACCTGAAACGGGGGTACCAAAGCTTCCCACCGTTTGCCGAATGCGACGGCAACCAGCTCGGGCGCGAGCACCGCCACCACCACGCTGACCGGCAGGGTCACCAGCGCCATCATGGCCACGCCGTGGAGATACGCCGATCCCAGGCGGCGGGGATCGTCCTGCACCCGGGCCATGGTGGGAAAGAGCACCCGGTCGAGCACGTCGCCGAGCAGCGCTGTCGGTACCGACATCAGCTGGAAGGCGCGGCTGTACAGGCCGAGAGCAATCGCGCCGAGCCAGCGTCCCACAACCATGTTGTCCACCTGATTGGCCAGAATCACACCCAGGCGTGCCGCGCTCTGGCCAACACCGTAATCCATCAGTTCGATGAAGCTGCCCCAGGTGGGTGCGGCGCGAAGCGGTGGCGGCGCCGCCCGCAGCAGGATGGCCGTGCGCAGGCCCATCTGGGCCAGCTGCGCCGCAACCAGCGCCCACACACCCCATCCCATCAGCGCGAGCGCCACCCCAACTACTCCGTAGCCGAGCCCATAGGCGAGCACGTCGCGGTTGGCGATGAGCCGAAAGCGAAGATCGCGGGTGAGCAGGCTGTCAGGAACGGTAGCCAGGCCGGCAATAGGAAAGATGAGCGCGAGCCAGCGCACCACCGGTGCAAGGGCGGGCATCCGGAAGAACTGCGCGATCAGCGGCGCGCCCAGCCAGATGCCCGCTCCAACGAGGCAGCCGAACGCGAATGAAGCGAAGAAGGCGGTGCTGATGTGGCGGGGCTCGAGTACCGGACGCTGGACCACTGCGGGGCCAAGTCCCAGCTGGGAAAAATTGAGAGAGAAACTGATGACCACGAGCGCGGCGCCCACCACACCGAAATCGGCCGGGGTGAGCAGCCGGGTGAGCAGCACCAGGACAACGACCTTGAGCACGGCCATGGCCGCGCTCCCCCACGCCGTCCACACCATGCCACTGACTGCTCGGCGGGTCAGGCTGGACTTATCCTGCACCTGATCTCCGGCCGCACTGGACCCCTCGACGTTCAAAGGCTTTCCTCGAGCAAGTTCTTACGCGGCTGCGCCAAAAACCCTCCGGTGGATGAGCACGATCCATGCCCCGCACCGCCCGAGACGGGGGGGAAGCTTGACCTGGCTACGGGCGTCAGGCAATCTACCAAATCCATGGGGGAACGATACCTAGCACTACCCCGCGGGATTCGGACGGCCCCTGGATGCAGCCTCACTTGTGGCGAAGGTGCCGCAGCTAAACCGCAGACACGTCGAGGACATGTTGGAAACCCAACACCGGTGAGTCTGACCCGGCCCCGCTCGGGACGGGCGGTCTCCATCCGGGGCGAACAGGTGGTAAAGACCCAGCCTCCTGGTGAAAGCCGGAGGGAGCGGCTTCGAACCGAGGCCGGGGAAGAAGTGGGGCGGAAGACGGGTCTCTTTACCGTCCCCCGTATTCTGGCCTTCGACGATGCGCTGGGGCAGATCACGTTCGAGCGGCTGCGGCTGGAGAATGTTCGGCACCTGCTGTCGAGCGGACAGCAAGGTCCCGAGCTGCTGGAGCAAACCGGGCGCGCGCTGGCCGCCATCCATGGGGGAATGAAGGTCACTGTTGAAGCCACGGCTCAAAGTGATCCGGGCTTGGACCCGAAACGGCGAGTCCCCCTGCACGGCGATTTCGGAATCCGGAATGTCTTCTGGTTGCCCGACACCCGAAGCCTCGCGATCATCGACTGGTCCAATGCAGATTGGACCGGCTTCACCGGCGATCTGGGACCGCCTGAGATCGATCTGGCGGTGTTCCTGATCAGCTTGTTCCACCGGCGTATCTTTGGGCCCTGGCCGCTTCGGGGGCGGCATCTGTTGGCGCGTCGCTTTCTCGCGGCCTACGGCGAATCGGCGCCCCACGGATTCGATCCGGTAACGCTTCGACGGGTCGTGACCGGCATGACCCCTGCGTTCACCCGGCTGACCCGCCACCGCAAAGGCCGGCTGCACGCACTGGGCTCCCGACACGCCCTGGTGGACTTGCACTGGTTTCTTGGCCGACTCTCTAACCCAGGTTGAACATGGAGCATCCGCGAACTGCCCTGCCCTACGTCGAGCGCCACAAGGCGAGGGGACACGACTACGAGGAGAGCTTCTCGCCCGAGGTCAACCCGTACCGCGCGATGGTCTGGCGGCTGGAACAGCGCGCGCTGGATCAAATACTTCAGGTGCACCTGGGCGGGGCAGAGATCGACCTGCTGGATTTTGCCTGCGGGACCGGCCGGATTCTCCGCCACCTCATGGGACGGGTGAAATCCGCGACGGGGGTGGATGTTTCCTCAGCGATGATGGAGGTGGCCCGGGAGGCGGCGCCCGAGGCCGAGCTGCTGGAGGCGGATCTTACGAGGGAAGACGCGCTCGGTCAGCGGCAGTTCAACCTGATCACGGCATTCCGGTTCTTTCCGAATGCCGAGCCCGACCTGCGGCGCGCGGTGTTCGGCGTGCTGGCCCGCCACCTGAGCAAAAACGGTGTGCTGGTGTTCAACAATCACAAAAATCGAAACAGCCTGCGCCGGCGGATCGTCCGGCTCACCGGCCGCGAGGTGCAGCGGGGCACCATGACTCACCAGGAGGTGGAGGACCTGTTGGCGCATGCCGGCCTCCGGGTGGTGGAGCAGATTCCTCTGGCGACACTGCCGGTGTCGGAGCGGCACCCCTTGCTCCCGATCTCCGCGGTAGAACCGATCGAGCGGGGTCTGAGCCGGCTTCCGGTGCTCAGCGGCGTCGCCCAGCACATCATCTACGTCTGCGCTCGAACCTCCTGAGCTGGAGACTCACGTCCAGTCGTATTTCTCGCCCAACAGATCGAACAGCTCCCGGTTGTGCGGCTCGAAGTACGCCGCCAGCCGCGCCCTCAACTCGGCCGGCATGCTGCGTTCGTAATTACCCCGCTGATAGCTGTCCTCGTAGCGCTCGAGCTGGTGATCCCGCAGGCCGAGAAAGTGGTGGACCCGAGCGGTAGCCGCGGCAGGGTCGCGGTACATCGCTTCACTCTGCAGCACGAGAAGCTGGGACCGCGGGAAATGCTCCAGCCACCGGCGGAGTTGCGGCGCGTAAAGTCCGCGGTGGGTGTATGAGTATCGGTGATGATTCCAGCTGTAGTAGTTCGGCTCTTTCCGAATACGCTCTTCCTCTCCCGCCAGCCGTTCCGACTCCCGGTCCAGGGCCTCGACAAAGGAAAGTGGCTCTCGGCCGCCCCGCACCTCGTGCTGGTAGTGGGAGAAGGCCCGCTCGATTGGATTGCGCAGCAAGGCGATCAGCTTGATGTCAGGGAGCAAACCGGCGGCCCGCTCGGGTGCCAGCGGATGGACCAGATAGTAGGGAGTGGCGTCGAGGGTAATGGCGCCATTTCTGAGGCGGTGACTGTAGGGGAATCGCCCCCGGTAGAACCTCACCCCCTGATCATAGTGGAGATCGAAGTAGTGAATCTCCTTGCCCAGAGGCGCCACCACGTCGGGATGCTGGATCAAGTAATTGAAGATCGAGGTGGTGCCGCTGCGCTGAGCCCCGATGACCAGGGCGGACGGCAATCCTCGGAATGGTGCCGTGAGCTCGCGATAGTCGGAGCGGATCCGCCGCAGCGGCCGCTTCACACTCTCGATCACCACGGCCTTGGCGCGGGAACCGGTTGCTTTGGGCAAGCCCAGGAGTCTCGGATTGGTGAGGGCTTAGCGGCCGACGGGCTGTCTGACCTCTTGCGGCCTGGAATCGCCGTAACCGTACCGCAGCAGGTCGTCACGCAGCAGGTTGTCGAGAATGGCCTGCTGAGCGACGGTCAGGTCCTTTCTCCAGCGATTGCTCGTGCTCCTGATCGAGGCCGACTTCACCTCCGCATCCAGCTCCTTCGAGGCCGGGAGCTCGGAGAACTCGAGTACCCGACGGAAGTGCTCCACCGGCTGCTCGCAGAAGTCCTCATACTTGATCTCCAGGAACTGCTTGGGGTCTACGCTTTGGCGGGCCGCGTCAATAGCGCGCATCTGAATGCGCCACTCGATGCCGGCCAAGGCGGCAAACGATCGATCGTAGCTTTCCCAGGCCGCCTGATCCTCCGGCGAGAGAAGTCCGGCCCGCCAACTCTGAGGCCCCAGCCATCCATTCCAGAAGTGGACGTGGAGCAAGGAGCTCGCTACCGCCCTGCCGTCGCGCACGATATGAATGAACTTGGCGTCCTCGAAGATCTCGTTCAGGAAACCCATTCGGGGCCAGCCGGTGATCTTGACGAGGAGCCGGTTCCGGGAGGGGGTGAGCATCGGCTCGATGGCTGCGCGCACCTGTTTCTTGACCAGCGGGGTCACGTCGCTGCGCACCAGATCGCGGCAGGTCTCGGAGAAGCCGTAGGCGTGCGTGTCCCAGAAGTTGTAGTACTCGCCCGGCCTGATCTTTCCGCCAAACATCCGGCGCAGGAGCGGGTGGCCCATGGCGGTTACCGCCCAGCGGTTCCACTCGGGACGATAGGGATACCGATGAGTGAACCCGGACAGCCACATGAGCTGGTGGTGGGCAGCGAAGAGCCGGTGGAAAAGGGTAGACCCACAGCGGCCAGTCCCGACGATGAAGATAGGCTTGGTGATGTTCATGAGCTGCCGGTCCTGTTCGTCTGAGTCCTGGATCCTCCGGTGCTATTCCCAGGCGGGCGCACCAAAAACTGCACCGCCGGTGAGCACGATTCGTGCCCCCTGCCGCTCGGTGCCGGGGCGCAATTTACCCACGGATAAATGCGAAGGGCACCTCCGCTCGGAGGAGCTCCAGTCAGCCCAGAGCGGCAGTGTGGTGGCGCTGCTGCAGTCGGTCGGCCACTCACATCCAGTGCTGCAGGTCCCGGCCGATCAACTCCGAGGTTTTTCGGATGTCATCATGGAAGGGGCGGGTTAGCTCCTGCCTCAGATCTTTGGGCAGGGACGGCGCCTGGCGAAGATTGCGGCTCCGGAGTCGCTTGACCCAGTTTGTGGCCTGCTTGGGCACCCAGGGCCGGACCACCCGGCCGATCGCGCTGCTGGTAAAGAGTCCCTCCAGGAACCGGTTCGCCGGCATTCCCCCCAGGGCATGCGGGGTGTCGAAATCAGGGACGAAGCCCGAATCGATGCCCAGCCAGCGATAGACCCCCTGCACCGCGCCGGCTG
>DASUVR010000101.1:0-5823 GCA_036378855.1 Gemmatimonadales bacterium
GGAGTCGGCCTGCCGGAACGCGGGCGGCGCCCCGCTCCAGGAGCATCGGTCCCACGATGCCGACGGTTCCCGCAATCGCGAACAGGAGGCCGGTGGGAAGCGGGAACCGGTTGCCAATGCCGGTGAGCGCCGCGGCGACGAAGACAGGATGGTAGAGGTAGATGGTGTAGGAGGACCCTCCGATTTGTTCCATCAGCCGCATCCGCGGCAGCAGCTGCAAGGCGCTCAAGCTGGCCGACATCCCGATCATCAGATTCAAGATGGACCGATGCGCCACTGGATCGATGGGGGCGAGTGTCCGGGTCAGGACGAAGTAGCTATGCCAACCCTGAGCTGCGATGAGGCACCCCAGCGTCAGTATCAGTGCCTGCCTGGTTTGCAGGACACTGCGGTAGCGGTGCGCGGCGAGACCGGCCAGGAAGAACGGCAAAAGATAGGTGGAGTTGTTGAGACCGAAGGCCTCGTGACCTTCGAACAGCCCGCCGGAGTAGAGCACCAGCGATAAGGCGAACACATACAGGAATTGGCGGAAGGTCGAGAGGGCGCCAAGCATCTCGAACGTGATCACCGCGACGAAGACCAGCAGCAGCGCCTGCACGAACCAGAGATGCCAATAGGGATAGACGTAGATGGTCCAGACCTGGGAGGCCGGCGGCACCCGGTGATCCGTCACGAGGTGCAGAGTATAGAGGACTGTGGTTGCCACGATCAGCGGTACGCCCAGGCGGCGCAACTTCTTCCCCGAGAATTCGAGCGCCTGTTCCGGCTCCAGCGGCCGGTAGGCGTACACCAGGCCGGAGAGGAAGGTGAATAGCGGCATCCGGATGTGGACGAACAGATTGGTGAAGTGCCGGTAGATGGAGCTGTCCGGCGCGTGCAGTCCTGAAGCCGAAGATGATCCGATGGCATGAAAGGCAACCAGCAACAGACACGCTATCCCGCGAAGCGTCTGCACCCGGGCGGACTCCAGGGGATCGATTCGGGACGACGTGGCCATCCCGGCATGCGTGTGGCCGGAGGGTAGGGACGCCATGCTGGGCGACGCTATCGCAGTCATCGTGCGTGGCTCCGCTTTCGAGTGCTCGTGCGAGCACAGTGCGACCGCCCCGCGCGATGCAAGAAATTGCGCGGTTGTTGGGCTACATCTTTTCTCTGGAGTGCTGCGGTGAGATAAAAAAGTATCGCTGAGGCGGGCGAGTTTGGCAACAACGCGGTAACGGTACGACCACAGTTTCCCGCGGTGCGGCTCCTCGCCAGTCGCACCGGACCCGGGAACACCCGGAGATTAGACGAAGCTATCAGTCCGGGTTAACGTAGGTCGTGCCCGCAATGAACCAGCAGGTCACGCTCATGCACGCCCAGGCAAGCGATTCGCCCAGCCGCGGACGCTCGCTGGGTCTCCCGCTCGACCTGCTCCGACAGTCCGCCGGACGCCTTCGCACCCTCGCCCTGCTCTACGCGTTCGTCTTCTTCATGGCCGGCATCCTTCCCGCACTACTGATCCCGGAAGAGCGAGCCCACTTCCTCGGCAGCTTCGTCCAGTGGGGTCCGGGCGTGATCGGGATCCTGGTGGCGCTGGTGGTTGCAGCCGTGATCCGGAGCGAGCGCTTCTCCCTCACCACCGTCATGACGTCTGGCCTGGTGTTCGAGATCGCCAGCAGCTACGCCATCGCAGCCGCCGAATTCGCCGACCCAATGTCGTTGGAGATCCATCGAGGGTATTTGGGCCTATCCTGGGTGGCCGTGTGGGTGGTGCTGTTCACTGTGGTGGTCCCGACCAGGCCCCGGCCGGCGCTGCTGACCGCCCTGGCGTCGGTCAGCTCGGTCCCGGTCATCATCGGACTGACGATTCTCTCCGGCGAGACCTCTCTCCGGCTGAACCTGCTGCAATTCTTCTTTGGCCTGGTGTTCCCCTATCTGCTGGTGGTGGGGATGGCCTACGTCGGCGCCCGGGTGGTCTACCGCCTGGGCACCGAGGTCAAGTTGGCGCGCGAGCTGGGGAGCTATCGCCTGGAGGAGAAACTGGGTGAAGGGGGAATGGGAGAGGTGTGGCGTGCGCGGCACCGGATGCTGACCAGGCCCGCGGCCATCAAGCTCATCCGGCCGTCGGTGGCCGGCAACGGGCACGGCGGAGTCTCGGCCGAGGCGATGCGACGGTTCCAGCGCGAGGCGGAGGTGATCGCGCGGCTCCGCTCACCTCACACCGTGGAGCTCTTCGATTTCGGCATGGCCGACGACGGGGCGTTCTACTACGTGATGGAATTACTGGAGGGGCTCGATGCCGACTCGCTGGTCCGGCGTTTTGGGCCCATTCCGCCGGAGCGGGTCATCTACCTGCTCCGGCAGGTGTGCCACTCGCTCTCGGAGGCGCAGTCCTGCGGCCTGGTGCATCGCGACATCAAGCCGGCCAACATCTATCTCTGCCACTACGGCGAGGAGTACGACTTCGTGAAGGTGCTGGATTTCGGGATCGTGGGGGCGGTCCGGGACACTCCGGGCGGGAACGTCACCCGGACCGGGGAAAACGCGGTCCGGGGTACGCCGGCGTTCATTGCTCCCGAGCAAGTGACTGGAGGCCAGGTGGACGGGAGGGCGGATATTTATGCGACCGGCTGTCTGGCCTATTGGTTCCTGACCGGCGAGCTGGTATTCACCGCCGACACGCAGATGGCGCTGCTCCTGAAGCACGTGCAGGCACCGCCTCCGCCACCGTCATCTCGGACCGACCGGCCGATTCCTCCCGGGCTGGAGAACCTGGTGCTGTCCTGCCTGGCTAAGGACCCCGCGCAGCGGCCGCAGTCCGCCCGGGAGCTGTCCTCCCGCCTGGCCCAGCTCGAGGGGGCGGCCGCATGGACCGAGGATCGGGCCCGGGAGTGGTGGTTGACCCACGCGCCGGCGAGTTTGCGCTAGTGAGCCGTAGCGACCTCAGTATCGAGGTGACCCTCCGAAGAAACCTTACCACGAAGGCACAAAGGACACGAAGGGCCACGAAGGACAATCGAAATCGCGCAGGAATTTTTTGGGGCCAACAGCACACCACCTGAGTTCGATCCATTGGTTCGTTGACTGTGACGCGACGGAACTCGACTGGTGTGCTTTTGAACAAAACATGTTCTGAGAAGAGGATCTCGCGTGTCCCCTTCGGGTTACTTCGTGTCCTTTGTGCCTTCGTGGTAAAGTCTGTGGAGCTCTCCAGCCCAGACGCAGGGCTGCTAACGCGAGATCAGTAGCTGGTTATGCCGATCCGTCATCCTGATTCCGGTGGAATCGGGCGAGATCGGTTTGCCGTTCAGATAGTACTTGGCACCGGGTGAGGGTTGGTCCTTGAGCACGAAACGCCATCCGCTCTCCTTGCCGTCGACCCGGTACTCGATCCCTTTATCGGTCTTCGTCCGGGCAAACGAGATCCAATTCTTCCCCACCGGCAAATCCTCGATGCTGACGTCCTCCCACCCGCTCGGGAGATGCGGCTCGAAGGTCACCGTCCGGTGCACTGCGTCGGGTTGCACCCCGAACACGTGCTCCACGAGGGGAACCACTATTCCGTAGCTGGTCCAGGCCTGAACGAAATCGCCATAGTCCGGCATCATCTCCGATATCGAGCCGGGAAGCTTGCGGCCGAAAGTCTCTACGATCCGGTTCATGTACCAGAGCGACTGGTCGGCTCGGGCGTAGGTCGCCTCGGCCACCGCGAGCACCCCGGTGGAGATGGTCATCATCGCCTGCCGCTCGACCGCTGAGAGCCAGGGCCCGTACTCCCCCACGTCATTCTTCCGGATCCGGTCCAGCGCCCGAATCGCCCGCTCCCTCGGCGCGATGCCGGTTTCCATCGGCGTCGCCACCACCCAGTTCTTGTTGGTGATCCAACTCCGGGTCGTATCCGGCATCGCCTGGAAACGCGCCCCGAGCTGCTCGTAGAACGGGATCAGTTCGCGTTGTCTCGGGGTGAGCTTGTCGTCGCCGCGCAAACGCATCTGCTGGATTGCCCCTCGGGTCGCGCTGATCGCCTGGGACCGGGTGCCATAGAAGTCGGCGTACGAAGCTTCGTCCTCGACCCAGAGACGGTCGTTGATCCGCCGCCCGAGCTCCTCCGCCTGTCCCCGGTAGCGCGTCGCCGAGCTCTTCGCGCCCAGAATGCCGGCGACGTAGGCAGTCTCCAGCAACGCCTGCTGGGTATAGACCGCGACGTCGATCAACTCCGCATTGAGCCCGGAGATTTCGGTGATGCCGTAGCCCCCGGGGAACAGGTTTCGGTCCTTGTCCATGTCGACCAGCAGCCACCGAATTCCCCGCTTCATCGCCGGGTACATCTCCCGGGCAAAGGCGAGATCGCCGGTCCAGCGGACCACCTTTCCCACCGTCATGATGAACTGAGATGTCTCCTGAGTATTGCCCGGGTGAGACAGGACGCCGTAGGTGGTAACCTCGTGGATGATCCGGCCGTTGCCGTTGAACTTGTTCGATTGATCGCGGAGCAGTCGCAGGCTCCGTTTGGCCAGATCGAAATCGCCGACCGCGACCTGCGCCTGAAGCGAGTAGGCGCCGTCGGTCCCGAACCACCAGGGATACTCCATGAGACCGGCGCCCAGTCCTCGTCCGATTCGGGGGACCTCCCGCACCAGCCACTCGTTGTTGATCCGGACCCAGTCGTAGACCTGCTGCAGCCGCGGATCGGGAATCCGGATCCGGGCCCGCTCAATTACCGCGGCGTAGTATGCCTTCTTCCGCTCCAGCAGCGAGGCCTGGTTCTGGGTGATGGAGCTGAATGCGTTCTCGGCCGCAGTGCTCGAGCTGGCTGAGCCTGCGAAGACAAAGGTGAGGGTCGCACTGTCATGCGGGTCTATTGAAACGTTGTAGCTCGAGGCTGCGGTTACTCCCTGTCCTGCGCTGGAGATCGAATCGGGACTGGAGAGCCGACTCGCTGCTGCAGCCGTGGTGGCTCCCCAGACCGCATACCAGCGGTGACGTTTGTCCCGGGCCACGAACCGGCGCGTGGCCGGATGCCAGCTCACCGAGTCGGGAGCGTCGGTGATGCCGGCTTTCTCGGAGAGCCAGACCGGGAGCAGATCGGTTTTTACCTTGAGCTGGAAGCGGAGCTCTCGCGGGCGATCGGCCTGATTGCGGAACTCGTATTGCACCACTACGCCGGGCTGCCCGTCGGGGGCGAATTGAAAGCGCTGGATCTCCAGCCCGTCCAGGACTTCTCCGTACTTGAAGCGGTTGCCGTAGGGGTAGTTGATAAACTCGCCGCTCTTCGCCAGCACCCGTTCCTGCCCACCGGCCGAATCTCGGACCGAAGCCTCGAAGCCATCGATCAGCTTGATCGGGTGGACCCAGAGTCCGCCCATCTCTCGAGCCAGGTGCTCCCCCTGGTCGGGGAAGTTTCCGTCCTGGGTGCCGATCAGGTAGGCGCGGTCGCCGGCGGTGACGTAGGGGTCGGTTCCGTTCTTTCCCTCATTGCTGATGCCGCGCATGGCCACCGCGGCGTACGTTTCCTCCTGGGCCACGAGTAGAGTGGGAGCAGCAAGGGCCAGAGGGAGCAAGCCGAGGAGCCGGATCATGGGAGGAGTCTACAGTGATGGTGTCCCCGAACAAGCTTACTGTCGAGGAATACTTGGAAGGGTTTCGGCACAGCGACCACGCCCGGATCCTCTCCTGCCTCACCGACGACGTCGAGTGGGCGATCCCCGGCATGTTCCACGTCCAGGGCAAGGAAGCATTCGACCGGGAGATCGAGAACGACGCCTTTGAGGGAAGTCCGCGAATCACGGTGACCCGGATGATCGAGGAGAACGACGTCGTGGTCGCGGAGGGTACGGTGGA
>DASUVR010000102.1:0-3226 GCA_036378855.1 Gemmatimonadales bacterium
GACATGGAGTCGCTTCGAGCCGAGGTGGAGCGCATCGCGGGGGCCCGGGCTCTGGCCGGACTGCCCACCCAGCGGCTCGCCACCGGCTCGCTGAGCGACATCGCACACGTGAACCGAGTTCAGGGTCTCGCTTTGGGGATCGGGGGGACATTCGGGCTAAGCAGCGGGCGGCTCCAACTGCGCCCTGCGGCCGGCTATGGCACGTCCGATCACCGATGGCTCGGCTCGCTCTCTGCCGGCTGGAACTTTGGCGCCACCCAACTCGAGGTCTCGGGCTCCCGCCGAATCACCGATTTCAGCGATGTTCCTGTCATAGCTCCACTGCTGAATTCGTTCACCGCTCAGGAGGCCGGCCAGGACTATGGCGACTACGTGCTGCTCGCCGGTGCCGATCTCACGCTGGCTCACCGGCTGGGAGGACGAACGTCTCTTCGCGGCACTGTGGGGGCCGAGGAGAGCCAGTCGGTAACTGTCCAAGCGTCTCCGGCCAACGGGACCTACCGCCCGAATCCAGCGCTGGGCAGCGGAAGTTATGGGGTAGCCCGCCTCGAGCTGGACCAGGCGAGCGGCGGAATCGCACTGCGCCGCGATCTCCAGGGACAGGTATCGCTCGAGTTGGGCGACGGGCCGGATAATTACGTGCGCGCGGCAGCGCACGGGGTTTGGACGGCTCGGTTCGGTGGCAGTGAGCTCCAATCCACCCTGTACCTGGCAGCCGGAAGCGATGGCCTCCCGCTCCACCGGGGCTTTGTGCTCGGCGGGCGAGGTACGCTGGTCGGAGAACCATTCCGGGCATATGGTGGCAGGGAAATGGCCCTGGGTCGATTGGAATGGAGGTTTGAGGCACCGGTGCCGGCTCTGTCCCTTGGCTCGTACGCCTCGACTGGCCGGCATCTGGTGGTGGCGCCGTTCATCGCTGCGGGATATGCTGGCCGCCCCTACCAGTCGCTGCCCTGGACTGAGACCGACGGCATTCGTCCGGTCGCCGGCATTGCGGTCGAGTGGCTCATGCGGATCATCCGAGTGGAAGCGGGGATTGGCCTGCGGGATGGCCGGGTAGGGCTGACCATCGATGTGAATCGGGACTGGTGGGGCGTGCTATAGCTCCCTTATTTTGCGGCGTGGCTCCGCCCCCAGGGGCTCCCTCCACCCGCCGTGTCGAGCAATCATGCAGTTCACCGATGAATGGTTGGTACCCTCCATCGAGACTCTCCTGTCCGATGAGGCCGTCATGGCCTTGCGAAAGGAGCCGGGTCCCGATGCGTCCCTCTGGGACATTCTGGTCGACCGCAAGCTGGCCACCGACGAGCAAATCCTGTCTGCCGTGGCTGCGCGCTTTCGATTGCCGGTGGCCGAGCTCTCCAAGGCGGACCCCAAGCTTACGACAACAGTTCCCGAGCAGCTGGCCCGCCGCTTCAACGTGGTACCCGTGCGCCAAACCGACTCCTTCCTCGAAGTGGCCACCTCAAATCCATTCGACATCGATGCAGAGAAAATGCTGGCCTTCGCCACCGGGCGAGAGGTCCGCATGTTGTTGGGCTCCCCCTCGAAGATCCGAGAGAAGCTGGACGAGATCTATCGCGAAACCGAGACCGCGGTAGCCCGCCTGCTCGAAGGCATCAGCGGCGATTTCGAAGTGGAGCAGATCAAGGAGGACGAGGAGAGCGCCGCGAGCGAGCAGCAGGCCAGCCAGCGGCCGATTCTGCGGCTGGTCGATACCATGATCGCTGATGGGGTAACCAACCGGGCCAGCGACATCCATGTCGAGCCGGTGGAAGGCGGCGTCGTCGTTCGCTACCGCATCGATGGGGTCTTGCGCCAGGTGATGAAAATTCCTCGGAGCGCCGGCGTCCCCCTGATCTCCCGTATCAAGATCATGTCGAAGCTCGATATCGCCGACCGGCTGCGGCCTCAGGATGGAAGAGCCCGGGTGTCGGTCAACGGCGAGGCAATCGATCTCCGGATCTCGACGCTTCCCGCCTCCCATGGCGAGAAGGTGGTCATCCGGGTGCTGAATCAGAAGGCCACCACCCTGTCGCTGGACTCTTTGGGACTGAGCGAAGACGAAGAGAAGGCCATCCGGGCGCTCCTGTCGAACAAAGAGGGGATCATCCTGGTGACCGGGCCAACCGGGTCGGGCAAGACCACCACACTGTACTCCGCTCTGCGGGCAGTCCAGGGTACCGGGGTAAACATCGTGACCGTGGAAGACCCGGTGGAATACCGGTTGGGCGAGAACATTGTCCAGGTACAGGTGAACGAGAAGGCCGGACTGACCTTCGCGGCGGCTCTGCGATCGATTCTGCGGCAGGATCCGGACGTGGTGCTGGTGGGTGAGATTCGAGACAAGGAAACCGCGCAGATCGCGCTGCAAGCTTCGCTCACCGGCCATCTGGTGCTCTCCACTCTCCACACCAACGATGCGCCCAACACGGTAACCCGTCTGGTGGACATGGGCATGGAGTCGTACAAAATCGCACCGGCGCTGCGGGGCATAGTGGCCCAGCGGCTCATGCGCCGGCTCTGCAAGAAATGCCGGGTGCAGGCAACCGAGCCGGTGAGCGAGCGGCTGCAGCGGTTCGTCCCTCCCGGGAGCACCCTGTACCAGGGGGTCGGCTGCTCCGACTGCTCGATGACCGGCTACCGGGGTCGATTCAGCATCGTGGAAGTCCTCACCATGAATCCAGACCTCGAGCGCCGGATTGCCGATGGGGCCAGCGCGGAAAAGATCGCGGAAGCGGCCCGCAAGGCCGGGATGCGCTCCTTGTGGGGGAGCGGCCTGCGCCATGTGCTGGCCGGCGAATCCACACTGGAAGAGCTGCTGCGGGTCACCGATGTCCCGCGTGAGACCGATGTCCCGCGTGAGGAGGAGCCGGCGGAGCCGCCTCCCACTCCACGCCGGGGCCGTTCAGTCCGAACCACCGCTCCGGTCGTGGCACCGCCCATTCCGCCCTCGGCAGCGGCTCCCCTCTCCGAATTCTCGATGGACATGGAGCTGCTCGAGGAGCCCACTGGCGTCGATGACATCGTGGCAGGCGGGCGGGGTCAGGGCGCCGGTGTGCTCCTGGTGGAAGATGAGGAACAGCTCCGCCGGGTGATGAAGGATCTGCTGCAGCGCGAGGGCTATCGGGTGGCTGAAGCCAGGGACGGGGTTCAGGCACTCGATGAGGTGGACCGATTCGCCCCTGATGTGATCATTCTCGATCTCAATCTGCCCGGGCTCGAC
>DASUVR010000103.1:0-5893 GCA_036378855.1 Gemmatimonadales bacterium
GGTTGAGCGCCAGCTCCATCTCGATCTCCGCCACTTCGGTGAAGCGGCGAAGCTTCTTCGGATCCATGTCGGCGAAACGCGCCGGCGCCTTGGTCGCGAAGTAGCAGCCGAGCACGATGTCCTGCGACGGCTCGGCGACCGGACGTCCGTCCGACGGCTTGAGGATGTTGTTCGACGACAGCATGAGCAGACGCGCCTCGAGCTGTGCTTCGAACGACAGCGGCACGTGCACGGCCATCTGGTCACCGTCGAAGTCGGCGTTGAACGCCGCGCAGACGAGCGGGTGAATACGGATGGCCTTGCCTTCGACCAGCACCGGCTCGAACGCCTGGATGCCCAGGCGGTGGAGCGTCGGCGCGCGGTTGAGCAGCACCGGGTGGTCGCGAATAATCTCTTCGAGGATCTCATACACCTCGGGCGACTCGCGCTCCACGATCTTCTTGGCGCGCTTCACCGTTTCCGCGATGCCCTTCTCGACCAGCTTATGGATGATGAACGGCTTGAACAGCTCGAGCGCCATCAGCTTGGGCAGGCCGCACTGGTGCAGCTTGAGCTCGGGACCGACGACGATGACCGAACGGCCCGAGTAGTCCACGCGCTTGCCGAGCAGGTTCTGACGGAACCGGCCCTGCTTGCCCTTGAGCATGTCGGAGAGCGACTTGAGCGGACGCTTGCCGCGGCCCCGAATCGCCTTGCTCCGGCGCCCGTTGTCGAACAGCGCATCGACCGCTTCCTGCAGCATCCGCTTCTCGTTCCGGAGGATGACTTCCGGCGCCTTGTGCTGGATCAGCTTCTGCAGCCGGTTGTTCCGGTTGATGACCCGGCGATACAGGTCATTCAGGTCGGACGTGGCAAAGCGTCCCCCGTCCAGCGGCACCAGCGGCCGGAGGTCGGGCGGAATGACCGGGATCACGTCCAGGATCATCCAGGCCGGATCGTTGGCCAGGTCGCCCGACTCTCCGGAGGAGAGAAAAGCGTCCACGATCTTCAGCCGCTTGAGCATTTGCTTCTTGCGGTGCTGGCTGGTCTCGTTGGCCACGCCCGAGCGCAGCTCGTCGGCCAGCCGGCGGATATCGAGCCGGCCCAGCAGCTCGCGCACGGCGGGCGCGCCGATGTCGGCCCGGAATCCGCCGTCCCCTTCCTCCCGGGCCTTGGACCGGAGGGTCAGGTACTCGTCCTCATCGAGCAGCTGGTTCTCTTCCACGTCCTGCTTACCCGGATCGATCACGATGTAGCTGGAGTAGTAGATCACTCGCTCCAGATCGCGCAGCGTGATGTTGATCAGGTTCCCCATGGGGCTGGGAAGAGTCTTGAAGAACCAGATGTGCGCCACCGGCACGCTGAGCTCGATGTGGCCCATACGCTCCCGGCGGACCTTGCTCAGCGTCACCTCGACGCCGCAGCGGTCGCAGATCACGCCGCGATAGCGGATCCGCTTGTACTTCCCGCAGTGGCACTCCCAGTCCTTGACCGGGCCGAAGATCCGCTCGCAGAAGAGACCGTCCTTCTCCGGCTTGAACGACCGGTAGTTGATCGTCTCCGGCTTGGTGACCTCACCCCAGGACCACCAGGTGCGCTGCCCCTGAAGCTCCAGGCGCTCACGCTCCTTCGGATCGCGGGGGCCCCGGATCTCTTCCGGAGCCGCGATACGGATGCTGATGTAGTCGAAACTCGAGCTCTTGGGCTCGCGACCGCTACGAAAGTCAATCATGATCTATTCATCTCCCGCTTCAGTGGTCCCGAGAGTCACCTTGAGACCGAGCGCCTGCAGTTCCTTCACCAGTACGTTGAACGATTCAGGGATGCCGGGCTCCGGCAGGTTCTGTCCCTTCACGATCGCTTCGTAGACCTTGCTCCGGCCGTTCACATCGTCCGACTTCACCGTGAGCATTTCCTGCAGCACGTGGGCCGCGCCATACGCTTCGAGGGCCCACACTTCCATTTCACCAAACCGCTGACCGCCGAACTGTGCCTTGCCGGCGAGCGGCTGCTGAGTGACCAGTGAGTACGGACCGATCGACCGGGCGTGGATCTTGTCGTCCACCAGGTGGCTCAGCTTGAGCATGTAAATCGAGCCCACCGTGACCTCGCCCTCGAACTGATGGCCGGTCCGGCCATCCCGAAGCTCCGCCTTGCCTGCCGGAGTCAAGCCGGCCGCGCGAAGCAGCTCGTTGGCGGCGCCATCGACATCGGCGTCGGCCTTGGGTCCCAGCAGTCCGGCCAGAGCCGGCATTCCGGCCGCCTCCAGCACCTCGGCGGGAGACTGTCCCGCCGCCTTTTCTGCATCCCGGAGAGCTTTAGCGAACGCCTTTTCATCCCGCCCGGCTCCGTTCCCCTCGCTCTGCGACCGGTGGAACTCTACCTCCTGCCGCCGCTGGGCCACTTCCCGCTCCGCCAGCTCCTTGGCCGAGCTCACCAGGAAGTCGCGAAGCCCCTGGAAGAGGTCCCGGGTTTCCTGCGATGCACTTCGCGACCCGAGCATGGCCACACCCGCTTCCAGCAGCGTGGTGCGCTCGCCGTTCGGTGCCACCTTCTTCAGGTCTTGCACCATCCGGGTAATGGCCTGCGGCGCCAGCTCGGGCGGACGGCTGCGAAGACGGAGCCCTTCCGCCGCCCAACGGAACCCGGCCATGCGGAGCAACGCTCCGATCTCGGCCTCGTCGGCGCCGCGGAAGACCGGCGTTTTGGCTTCGAAGCCCAGGATCCGGGCGGCCCAGCCGAGGTGGGTCTCGAGGATCTGACCCACGTTCATTCGGCTGGGGACGCCAAGCGGGTTGAGCACGATGTCCACCGGCGTACCGTCCGGCAGAAACGGCATGTCTTCCTCGGGAACGATTCGGGCGACGATGCCCTTGTTCCCGTGCCGTCCCGCCATCTTGTCACCCACCGAGATCTTCCGCTTCTCGGCGATATACACTTTCACCAGCTGGATCACGCCCGGAGGCAGCTCGTCCGGCTGGAGAATCTTGTCGATCTGATCTTCCGCCTTCTCCTCGACCTTGGCCCGCTCCCGCGCTGCCATGTCGATGGCGGCCCGGATCCGCTCGTTGGCCGCCTTGTTGGTGACCCGAAGCGTCTTGAGATCCACATCGGCCAGCTCGAGATCCTGCAGCTGGGCCTTGCTGAGCCTGGTGCCGGCCGGGAGATACTCCTCCACGGTGCCGGCCTTGAGCATCAGCGCCACCTCCTGCCCGTCGAGCAGGTGGGTGAGCTCGTCCAGCATGACGGCGCTGATCCGGGCCTTCTCGTCGTTCTCGATCCGGCGAACCTCACCGATCCGCTCGCCCCGATCCTTCTCGACGACCTGATCCTCGATCCGGCTGAAGATCTTGACGTCGATCACCACGCCGGCCATGCCGGGCGGCACCTTGAGCGAGCTGTCCTTCACGTCCTTGGCCTTCTCGCCGAAAATCGCGGTCAGCAGCTTCTCTTCGGGCGACAGCTCGGTCTCGCCCTTGGGCGTGATTTTACCGACCAGGATATCGCCCGGCTTGACGTGCGCGCCGATCCGAACGATGCCCCGCTCGTCCAGGTCTACGACGCTCTCGTCGGAGACGTTGGGGATTTCGCGGGTGATCTCCTCCTGGCCTCGCTTGGTGTCGCGGACGTGCAGCTCGAGCTCCTGAATGTGGATCGACGAATAGACGTCGTCCTTCACCAGTCGCTCGCTCAGCACGATGGCGTCTTCGAAGTTGTGCCCGTACCAGGGCATGAACGCCACCAGCACATTGCTCCCCAGCGCCAGCTCGCCGCCCTCGGTAGCTGCGCCGTCGGCGATGATCTCGCCCGCGCCGACCTGCTGCCCCAATTGAACCAGGGGCCGCTGGTTGATGGCGGTGTCCTGGTTGGTGCGCCAGAACTTCTTGACCCGATAGCGGTCGTGCTGATGCAGCCGCGCCAAGGGGGTGTCTCCTACAGTACCGTTGCCGTTGGTGCCGGCGTCGACGATGATCTCGTCGGCGGTTACCCGGGTGACCGTACCGGCCCGGCGGGCGATGATGACCGCACCCGAGTCCCGCGCCACCTTCTCCTCCAGCCCGGTGCCTACCAGCGGCGCCTGGGGGAAGAGCAACGGCACGCTCTGCCGCTGCATGTTGGAGCCCATCAGCGCGCGGTTGGCGTCGTCGTGCTCCAGGAACGGAATCAGGGCCGCGGCGATGGAAACGAGCTGTTCCGGGGCCACGTCCATGAACTCGATCCGCTCCGGCGGCAGCAGCGGGTAGTCGTCTCCCTTGCGGCTCAGCACCAGCTGCTCGGCAAAGGTCCCGTCCGGATTCAGTGGGGCGTTGGCCTGAGCCACCGCGTAGTCCTCCTCGTCACTTGCGGAGAGCCAGCGGATCTCGTTGGTGACCTTGCCGCCCTTCACTACCCGGTAGGGCGTCTCGATGAAGCCCAGGTCGTTGATCCGGGCATAAGTCGAGAGGCTGGTGATCAGGCCGATGTTCGGCCCTTCCGGCGTTTCGATCGGGCACATCCGGCCATACTGCGAGTAGTGCACGTCGCGCACCTCGAAGCCGGCCCGTTCCCGGGTAAGGCCGCCCGGACCCAGCGCCGACAGCCGGCGCTTGTTGGTCAGCTCTGCCAGCGGGTTGGTCTGGTCCATGAACTGCGACAGCTGGGACGACCCGAAGAACGCCTGAATGACGGCGCTCACCGTCCGCGCATTGACCAGATCGTCGAGCGAGATCTTCTCCGGGTCGGAGTTGATGCTCATCCGCTCCTTCACCAGCCGCGCCATCCGGGAAAGTCCCACGGAGAACTGGTTGGCGATCAGCTCGCCCACCGAGCGGATCCGCCGGTTGCCCAGATGGTCGATGTCGTCGGTAAAGCCGCGGCCATCGTGCAGGTCGATCAGATAACGGATGATCGCGACGAAGTCGTCCTCGGTCAGCACCGTGTGGTTGGGATCGGTCTTCAGCTTGAGCCGCTGGTTGATCTTGTAGCGGCCCACCCGGCCCAGGTCGTAGCGCTTGGGGTTGAAGAACAGCTTCTGCAGCTGTTGCCGCGCCGTCTCCAGATTGGGCGCATCGCCCGGGCGCAGCAGGGCATAGATCTGCTCCAGGGCCTCGGCCTCACTGTGAGTCGGGTCCTTGGCCAGGGTGTTCTTGATCAGGGGCGATTCGGAGCGCCCGGCTGGCAGCAGGACTTCGACTTTGTGCACCCCCGCCTTGATCAGCTTCTTCCGGAGGGTGTCGGTCAGCTCGGCGCCGGCCTCGGCCACCACCTCACCGGTTTCCGGATCGGCCGCGTCGAACGCCAGCACGTGGTTCTGCCGGTCGCGGGTAGAGGTCGGCTGCTCCTCCTCCCGGACATCGAGGGTGGTGTAGCCGGCGAACACCGTCACCGTCTTCACGCCCTTGTGCCGCATCTCATTGAGCCGCTCCTGGGTGAGCTCGTCACCCACCAGGCCCAGCGGCTCACCCGCGCGATCCTCGGGATTGGCCACATCGGTGGCAAGCAGGGAGCCGATCACCTCGCGCTTCTCCTGGCGGCCCTCCAGCTTGCCCGCGATGTTCAGCTCTTTAGTCGCGAAGAAAAGCTTCAGGATGTCCGCATTGTTCCCGTGGCCGAAGGCGCGCAGCAGGGCCGTGGCGGGAAACTTCTTTTTCTTGTCGATGTGCACGTAGATCACGTCGTGGATGTCGATGGTGAACTCGACCCACGAGCCCCGGAAGGGGATGATCCGCGCCGAGAAGAGCCGCTGCCCATTGGGATGGGTGTCTTCCTCGAACACCACGCCCGGCGAGCGGTGCAGCTGGCTCACCACCACCCGCTCCGCCCCGTTGATTACGAACGTGCCGAGCGGGGTCATGATGGGCAGCTCGCCCAGGTAGACTTCCTTCTCGATCGCGTTCTTGAGCCGCTTCTGGCCCTCGACCTCTTCGTACACGTC
>DASUVR010000104.1:0-3418 GCA_036378855.1 Gemmatimonadales bacterium
GACGTGTACAATCCATCCACCAACAGCTGGTCTACTGTCCCTGCAATGCCGACGCCCAGAGTGGCTGCTGCCGGCGGTCTCATCGGTGGCAAGCTCTACGTGGTTGGCGGCCGAAACGGCTCCACCTACTACAACAGCGTAGAAGTGTACGACCCGCTGACGAACGCCTGGACGTCTACAGCCGGAATGCCGGCCGCCCGCGGCGGACTGGGTGTGGGAGTCATCAATGGAGCGCTCTATGCGACAGGTGGCCGCAATGCCGCCACCGCCGCTCTGGTCACCAACGAACGGCTTACGCCTTAGCAGCTCATCGGAACTGCGCTTCGACAGGAAGGGCTGCCTTCACCGGCAGCCCTTGGCCTAATCCAGCCCAGGCAACTCTTCTGGGAGGAAGGCCACTCGCAATCCGTCCGCACTTTACCTCTGCTTGACACCGGTCCCATAGACTAGGCGCCAATCTCGGCCCAACACGCGTGACCTGGTTCCGAGTAGAACACTGAACGGTCATGCCAGGCTTAAGCGGCTTTGCCGCATCAGGAGGAGTCATGACACGGGGAACTGGAGTGCGGATAGTGGGAATGCGAGTGTTACCGGTCTCACTGGTGCTGCTGACCGCGGTACTGGCAGGCTGCAACGAGAGTCAGGAAGGGCCAATTGCTCCTTCCACCGAGCTCGCCCAGTCGGCGAGTTGCTCCTATTCGGACGATGCGGCTGCCCGAGTACGGACAGTGACAGCTGCCTGCGGGAATGGCCGGGTGGTGGTTCCGAAAGGGTGGTCCCTCAAGTTCGAGCGGTCTGCAGAAAGGTTCCACTCCGGGAGTGTGTCAGCGGCCCTATCCAGCACGGTTTCGGCAGCTGGTACCATTTTTCCATCGCCCGATGCGAGTTATCTGAGCGCTACATCGAAGATCGATATCGAATCCTTTCCTGACGCCAGCACTCACAGCTCCGTCAGCGCTGGATCTCAGACCATCTCCTTTAGTATTCCACTGGAAAAACGGCAGGTACCCGACTCCTGGGGATCATGGTCTTCGCCGCCAGATGCGGAGTCATCCACACCGCCTGTCCTGTTCTCTCAGTACGTGAACTCGCTAACCTTGTCGCTTTCGCGACCCACCGTGATTCTGGGGTTCGAGCTCGAGCCGAACAACTTTGATCTGTTCACGTTCACTGTGGATTTCTTCTCCGGAAGTCAGCTGGTAGGAAGTATTACCCGAACAGTCGATGGTGCCGCAGGAGCACAGTTATTTGCAGTCCGGACCAGTGGTTTGCTGATCGATCGCGCTGTAGTAGCGACCGACGGCGATGCGGGTGGGTTCGCCATAGCGCAGCTCCGTTACTCTGACCAGATGGGCTGGGTTTCTCGGACATCGCTCCCATCAGCTCGGCGCAGCCTGGCCGCCGCTACCGCCTCGGGACTCCTCTACGCCATCGGCGGCGCCACCGCAGCCGGGACCGCGCTGAAAACCGTTCAGGTCTACAATCCCGGCACCAATACCTGGACCACCAAGGCACCGCTGCCCGCCGCCCGCCCCTTCGGCAACGGAGCGACCCACATCAGCGGGACGATCTACCTGCCTGGCGGGCAGGATGCGGGCAATGTCCTCACTCGCACGCTCTACGCCTACCGGATAAGCACCAACACCTGGTCTGCCAAAGCCAACATGCCCGTGTTCAGTGGCTGCGGCGGCTCGGGCGTCATCGGCGGCAAGCTCTACGTCTACAGCGGCTGCACCAGGACGGCGACCGGCCCACAGACCGCCGCTGCGCTGCTGCACCGCTACAATCCGGCCACGAATACCTGGACCACCCTGCGGGGGGCGCCTTCGGTGCACGTGCAGCCGGCGGTCACCGTCGTTGCCGGCAAGCTCTACGTCGCGGGAGGGAATACCGGCGGAAGTGTCGTCACCAACCGAGTGGACGTCTATAACCCGGCCACCAACAGTTGGTCCACGGCGGCGGCGTTGCCCACGCCCAGAGTGGCTGCTGCCGGCGGCGTCATCGGCGGGAAGCTCTACGTCGTAGGGGGCCGAAACGGCGCAACCTATTACGGCGCGCTGGAAATATACGATCCGCTCACGAACGCCTGGACCTCTGCTGCGGCATTGCCGATGGTTCGTGGGGGACTCGCCGTTGGCGTCATCAGCGGATCCATGTATGCCATCGGTGGCCGCAATGCCGCCACCCCCGCGCTGGCGAACAACGAGCGGCTTACCCCCTGATCGCTAGCGGCTTCCACACGCACTTGAACGGCTGCCCTCATCGGCAGCCGTTCGTGTGACGTGGATCACACCCGTGTTTGCTGCGCTGCAGCTCACGCCCTACATTCACAACAGCCCCTCAATCTTCCGCTGGGAGCCCGCCTGTCCACTAAACCCCGTCCCTCTCGTCCGGTTTCAGTCGCGGACCTGACCGCCGCCAGGTTGGCCGCGATCGTGGAGTCTTCGGACGACGCGATCGTCAGCAAGACACTCGACGGCACTGTGATGAGCTGGAATGCCGCGGCCGAACGCATCTTCGGCTATTCGGCGGATGAGATGGTGGGCTCCACCATTTACAAGCTGATCCCGCCCGAGTATCACGGAGACGAACGCGACATTCTGGCCCGGATCGGCCGGGGCGAGCACATCGCCCACTTCGAGGCCATCCGGCGGCACAAGAACGGATCGCTGTTCCCCATCGAGCTGAGCATCTCTCCGATCGAGGATGACTCGGGTACCATCATCGGCGCGTCCTCCATCAAGCGCGATATCAGCGACCGCAAGCGAGCCCTGGAGACCTCGGCTCGGCTGGCCGCCATCGTCGAGTCCTCCGACGACGCGATCATCAGCAAGACATTGGACGGGACAGTATTGACCTGGAACGCCGCGGCGGAGCGGATGTACGGCTACACCGCGGCAGAGATCGTGGGCCGGTCCATCTACGACCTGGTGCCCACCGATCTTCGATCGGAGGAAGAAAGCATTCTCCAGCGGGTTGGCCGAGGCGAGCACGTGGCGCACTACGAGACGCGCCGCTGCCGCAAGGACGGCACCCAGCTCGACATTTCTCTCACCCTTTCCCCCATCCGGGATGAGAACGGCGGCATCACCGGTGCCTCGTCCATTCAGCGCGACATCTCCGAGCGGCGGCGGGCGGAGCTAGCCCTCCGGCAGGCCGCCAAGATGGAGGCGATCGGACTGTTGGCCGGGGGACTGGCTCACGACTTCAACAACCAGCTCTACGCCGTGAGCGGCTTCGCCCATTTCATCGGACGAGATCCGGGGCTGAGTCCCGCCACTCGCCAGGACCTCATCGAGCTGCAGAAGGTGGCAGAGCGGATGGCCAGCCTGACGCGGCAGCTGCTCGCCTTCGCCCGGCAGCAGGTGCTGAGCCCCGAGGTCCTCGATTTGAATGTGGCGGTGGATGAGACCCTCCC
>DASUVR010000105.1:0-12030 GCA_036378855.1 Gemmatimonadales bacterium
GCACGGCAGACCCGCTGTTGTCTCTGGCGCAGCTGGTCCGGAGTTACAGCGTCATCGGAGCGGTCGTGGATTCTCTGGGTCTGCAATTGCAGTCCTTGACCCCGGAGTTCGGCACCGCGCGGCTGGAGCGGGTATGGGTCAATCCCGCGGCCTCGGGCGACACTATTCAGGTGACTTTCTATCAGAATGGGGTCAAGGCCCGGCTGCCCAATCGGGAGGCTCGGGCCCGCTACGGACAACTCCTCGACCTCGGAATCGTAAAATTTGCGGTCGCCACGGTACCGGACGTTCCCAGTGCCACTCTCTACATCGCGCCTCGCGAGGTGGCCAGCGACCAATTGTTGAAGAGCCTGGTCGTGGCTCCCCGAGCCGGCACCGATGTGATTGACGTCAGCTATACGTCAGGAAATCCGAAACGCGCCCAGCGGGTGGTCAACACCGCGGTCACCACGTTCAAACAGCTCAGCATTCAAAACGCCAAGGAGAAGTCGATCCGGCGTCGGCAGTTCCTCGAGGCGCAGTTGCGGCAGACCGACAGCATGCTCGCTCGGGCGCAGGCCGAGCTGGCGTCGTTCCGGAGTCGCCAGCAGCTGGCCAGCACGCAGGACGCGCTGAACGCCCAGCAAAACTCGATGATCGCCTTGGATACCCGCAGGACTGAGCTCGAGGCGGATCGCACCACTTTTGCGGCCCTGATGGCCCAGCTGAAGAAGGGGGGAGACTCCAGCGAGACCGAGGCGCTGCGCGCTCTGGCCTCGTCCCCGGCCATGGCGGAAAATCCGACGGTCAGCAACTACTACCGTCAGCTGGAGACCTATCAGTTCCGGGTCGACTCGATGACCACCGGGCCCTGGCGGGCAGCCCCGACCAATCCCGATCTGATACAGCTCAAGAACCTGATCGCCACGACCAAGGGGCAGCTGCGTCAAGCCGTGGCCAGTCACGTCTCGACCCTCGATGCCCGGATTGCCTCGCTCAAGAATCTGCATGCGCAGACCGGCTCCAACATGCGCCTGCTGCCCGCCATGGCCGAGGAAGAGGCTCGGCTGACCGGGCGAGTCCAGACCCTGACCTCCACCAGTGACGACGTCCGGCGAGACTATCAGAAGGCTCGAATGGCGGAAGAGGTGGAAGCCGGAGACGTGGACATCGTCGACCTGGCCGGCACCCCGTACGCCCCGATCCTGGCAACTGCTTCACTCAAGCTCGCGCTCGGCTTGCTGCTGGGCTTCCTGCTTGGCGCCGGCGGAGCGTTCCTGCTGGAACATCTGAACACCTCTATTCGGAAGCCGGAAGATCTGGAGCTGGCGCTGCGGGTTCCCGGTCTGGCGGTCATTCCCCGGCTGACTGGCGGCAGCCCCACTACGCCCAAGCGCGGCCTCCTGCGTCCCGGGAAGCGAGCCGAGCTGGATACCAAGAGAGCCAACGCCAACGCGCTCGGCACCGTGACCCAGCCGTTCTCGATCGGCGTCGAGGCCTTCCGGATGCTGCGGACCAGCCTGGTATGGTGCGAGCAGGGCGATAGCATGAAGACCCTGGTCATCACCAGCGCGGCCCCGGGCGAGGGGAAAACCCTCACCTCCGCCAATCTGTCGGTGACCTTTGCCTACGACGGCCTGCGGGTCCTGCTGATCGACTGCGACGTCAGGCGGCCGCGACTGCACGGTCTGTTTCAGGTACCGCGCTCGCCCGGCCTGATGGAGCTGCTGACGCCCTCATATAACGGAAACGACTCGGGCCACTCGCTCACGTTCAATCCGCGAGACGGGCAAACCGATTCCGGCCGTCCGATCAGCGACATCATCCGGCCTACCACCGTGCGAGGGCTGTCGCTGCTCACCTGCGGCGCCTTGCCCACCAATCCCTCCGGTTTGTTGAGTGGCGTTCGGATGCGGGTGCTGCTCCAGGAATTGGCCAAGAGCTTTGACCTGGTCATCCTGGATACCCCGCCGGTACTTGCTACGGCGGATGCAGGAATACTGGCCGCTCTGGCTGACGGCGTGCTGCTCGTGGTGCGGGCCGGCCAGACCGACCGGGTCGCGGCAAAGCGGGCGCATCAGCAGCTGGTGAACGTGGGCGCTCGAGTGGTTGGCACGGTGCTCAACGATCCGGGTGGCGAGGTTTCTCAGTACGGGGATTACTACTATCCCTACGATTACGCGGTCGAAGAGCAGTAGACCGTCGCTCTCTCAGCAACCTGTGAAAGCGGCGGCCTGTCCGCCGCTTTCTCGCAAGCACGCGTTGGACTTTGTGATCTGGCTTACTGGCGGCGCGGTAATGGCGCGCGCGACGGAACTGAATAACCCGGGGAGGCACGTCTGACGGGCACTCTGTATCAACTCAAGCCGTCGAGTACGGCGGTAACCAGGCCCGACGGGCATCAGCGGATGAACATCGTGATCGTCGGCCACGTCGATCACGGCAAGAGCACCGTCATCGGTCGCCTTCTGGCCGACACCCACTCGCTGCCGGAAGGCAAGCTGGAGCAGGTTCGCGCCCAGTGTGAGCTGAACTCGAAGCCCTTCGAGTACGCCTTCCTGCTCGATGCCTTGAAGGACGAACAGGCGCAGGGGATCACGATTGACGCGGCCCGGGTGTTCTTCAAGAGCAGGCAGCGGGAATATCTGATTCTCGATGCCCCCGGGCACATCGAGTTCCTCAAGAACATGATCACGGGTGCCGCCCGGGCGGAGGCCGCACTGCTGGTGATCGATGCGGCCGAGGGAGTGCAGGAGAACTCCCGCCGCCATGGCTACATGATGTCTCTGCTGGGCATCCGCCAGCTGGCCGTGGTCGTGAACAAGATGGATCTGGTCGACTGGGATCCGGGAGTGTTCCAGGGGATCGTCAAGGATTACGGGGCCTTCCTCAAGCAGGTCGGAATCGAGCCCGCCTGCTTCATTCCGGTCTCGGCCCGCGGAGGCGACAACATCGCTGATCGGTCCGAGCACCTGCCCTGGCATCAGGGGCCCACGGTGCTGGAAGCGCTGGACGCGTTCCGCAGCGCGCCGGCCCCGGTCGAGCGGCCGTTCCGGATGCCGGTGCAGGACGTGTACAAGTTCACCAAGCAGGGCGATGACCGCCGGATCGTGGCAGGAACGATCGATTCCGGTACCCTCAACGTCGGCGACTCGGTCATCTTCTACCCCTCGGGAAAGAAGAGCCGGGTCAAGAGCATCGAAGCGTTTAATCGGCCTCCGCAAACCCAGGTGGGCGCGGGTATGGCCGTCGGGTTCACCCTGCAGGAGCAGATCTACATCACCCGGGGAGAGATGGCGACGCTGGAGTCTCAGCCTCGCCCTCAAATGTCAACCCGGCTTCGGGTGAGCCTCTTCTGGCTGGGCAAGGAGCCGATGATCAAGCGCAAAGAATATCTGCTCAAGCTGGGGACGGCCCGCGTCGTCTGCCGGGTGGAGGAGATCCTGCGCGTCATGGATGCCTCGACTCTGGACGCCACGCAGAAGAACACGATCCAGCGGCACGATGTCGCCGAGTGCGTGCTCAAGCTGGACCGGGCGATCGCCTGTGACCTGGCCGAAGACATCGCCGCCACCAGCCGCTTCGTACTGGTAGACGATTTTGAGATCCGCGGCGGCGGCATCGTACGGGAGGCCCTGCCCGACCGGCAATCGGCGGTGCGCGATCGCGTTCTCCTGCGGAATTACAAGTGGGAGCCGAGCTTCATCCAGCCGGAGCGGAGAGCCGAGAAGTACAATCAGAAGGCTGCACTGATTCTGGTGACCGGAGAAGATGAGGCGGAACGAAAGAGCGTGGCCAAGGGGCTGGAAGGAAAGCTGTTCGAGGACGGCAAGGTGGTGTACTTCCTGGGCATCGGAAACGTGCTCTACGGAGTAGACGCCGACATCGGCCGCAAGCAGGAGAATCGGCTGGAGCATATGCGGCGTCTGGGCGAGGTCGCCAACCTGATGCTGGATGCCGGCATCATCCTCATCGTGGCTGCCGCGGAGCTGACTCAGGAAGACCTGGAGGTCATTAAGACGGCGGTGCAGCCCGACTGGATCGAGACCGTATGGGCCGGCGACATCATCACCACCGATCTGGCCTGCGACCTCCACCTGCCGGGCGGAGCGGTACCGGAGGCGGTGGACAGCCTGAAGGCTCACCTGCAGGACAAGGGAATCATCTTCCGGCCATGGTAACGCCTGAGCTGCGGTCGGCCGTAACCGGCCTCGTTCGCGAGGCGGGCCGAGCCACGATGGCCTACTATGACACCGGGGTGAGCGCCGGGGTGAGGGAGAAGGACGACCGCAGCCCGGTTACGCTGGCCGACGAGGTCGCTCATGAGATTCTGGTTCGTGGGCTGGAGCGACTGGATCCTGGAACGCCGGTTATTTCTGAGGAAGCGGAGGCGGCGTCGTTCGACCGGAGGCAAAGCTGGCGCCGCTTCTGGCTGGTCGATCCGCTCGACGGGACCAAGGAATTCATCAAGCGGAGAGCCGAGTTTACAGTCAACGTGGCATTGATCGAAGATGGCGAGCCGGTGCTGGGTGTGGTTCTGGCTCCTGCCCTCGACCTGCTGTACTGGGCGGTAAAGGGCCAGGGCGCCTGGAAGGAGGAACGGGGCGGGGAGCCGGAGCGCATTTACTCCAAGCCCGCAGCTCCGGGAGTCCCGCTGACGGTGGTGGAGAGTCTCTCTCACCCATCGGACGAGCTGGAGCAGTACCTGAAAACCATTCCGGTGGGCCGTCGGGTGAAAGCCGGCAGCTCGCTCAAGTTCTGCTGGGTGGCCGAGGGCCGGGCCGACGTCTACCCCCGACTGGGACCCACCATGGAATGGGATGTGGCCGCGGGAGACTGCGTCTACCGGCAATCGGGCCCCGATGGGGAGCGGCACTCGCCACTCACCTACAACAAGCCGGATCTCCGGAACACCAGTTTCGTGATCGGGCTGTGAGGATGGGACGCCCAGACACCATGTCCAGCTCTTACCAGGCACCAACGACAGCCGGCTCCCGCCAAACCATGGAGCTCAATGACGGAACTCGGCCGCTGGCGCCGGTGTTGTGGTTCACCGGCTTGTCCGGATCGGGCAAGAGCACCATCGCCACCCGGGTGCACCAGGAGCTGGTGCGTCGAGGGGTGGACGTTGAGTACATCGATGGCGACGCGCTGCGTGAGATTTTCCCGCAGACCGGTTTCACCCGGGAGCAGCGGGAAGAGCACCTGCGTCGGACCGGTTACATGGCGAGCCGGTTGGCAGCGCATGGAGTCACAGTGGTGGCATCGTTCGTCTCGCCCTATCGCGAGTCGCGTGACTTTGTTCGGGAATTGTGTCCCAAGTTCGCCGAGATCTATGTAGCAACCTCGCTGGAGGAGTGTGAGCGGCGGGATGTGAAGGGGCTCTATGCTCGGGCCCGACGGGGCGAGATCCGCAATTTCACCGGGATCGACGACCCCTATGAGGTCCCAGACCATCCCGAGCTGACGCTGGACACCCAGGTTTTAAGTGTGGAGCAGGCGGTCAACCAGGTACTGGCACTTTTCGAGGACCAACGCTGATGGGGGCAACTCTGACAGAAGCAGCTCCGCTTAACGGAAGCATGGACCACTTGGACCAACTGGAAAACCGGAGCGTTCATATTCTCCGGGAAGCGTATGCCAACTTCAAGAACCTGGGCATGCTCTGGTCCATTGGAAAGGACAGCACGGTCCTCCTGTGGCTCGCGCGCAAGGCTTTCTTCGGCCACGTACCGATCCCGCTGATCCACATCGACACGTCGTTCAAGATTCCCGAGATGATCGAGTATCGCGATCGGCTCGCGTTGGAGTGGAATCTGACCATGATCTATGGTCAGAATCGCCAGGCGCTGGAGGAGAAGCGTACCTTCCCTCACGGGGCAGTGGACCGAATCGCCTGCTGCAAGGCACTCAAGACCGATGCGCTCAAGCACACCTTGAGCGGTGAATGGCCCCGCTTTCGTCTGAACCACGCGAAGAAGGCGTACGAGCTCGACCGCAACACCGAGCCGTTCACCGGGGTCATCGTAGGGGCCAGGGCCGACGAGGAAGGGAGCCGTTCCAAGGAGCGGTACTTCTCACCTCGCACGGCGCAGTCGCAGTGGGACGTTGGAGACCAGCCGCCGGAGTTCTGGAACCAGTACAAGACGGATTTTGCCCCCGGCACCCATCTGCGGATTCATCCCCTGCTCGACTGGACCGAGCTCAACATCTGGGAATACATCCGCCGGGAGCAGATCCCGACCGTCTCGCTTTACTACAATCAGGGCGACGGCAAGCGGTTCCGCTCGTTGGGCTGCTACACCTGCACCAATTCGGTGGACTCCGAGGCGCGGAACGTGGACGACATCATCCTGGAGCTGCAGACCGGGAAATTCGCCAACATCGCCGAGCGCTCGGGCCGGGCTCAGGACAAGGAAGGCGGCGGTGGGTTGGAGACGCTTCGGCGGGACGGATACATGTAAGAGCTGCGGCAGCTGCGGAGGAGGGCCGTCCGGTTGGGCGGCCCTTTTTCTTGTTGTCTTATGAGGGATCCTTTACCGCGTCCAGGATGATCGACGAGTAGCTGAGGTAGTCGCCCAGGGTGCCCGGATACACGCTGGTCAGCTTGCCGGCTTTGTTCCGGGGGTCGAAGCGCTTGGAGCGCCAGATCGTTCCCAGGTCCCGGTTCCACTCTCCGGAGTGAAACTGGCCCGCTTCGTCGAAATATTCATAGAGGGTAACTCGAAACCCGGCTGCCTCGAATAGCTCCTTCAAGCTGTGGTAGGTGTAGAGCGCCTTGTGGTTGGCGGCATTGCCGTCGAGCACCGCCGCGGGGCTCGATTGAGCGGCCAGGGTTTCGCCGGGTTCCGGCTCGTGCGCTCCCGCTTTCACCGTCTCGATGTAGTCCGGATCGGGGTGCAGCCCGTCGGGCACAGCGATCCTCAGGTACCCCCCCGGCTTCAGATAGCGGTAACAGGTTCGAGCCGCGGCCAGTCCTTCCGCCGGGGTCAGGTGCTCCCAAACATGTTCGGCCAGCATGGCCTCGACTGAATCCGGCGCAAAAAAGCGCTCCCAGTCCTTGGGCTTGGTGAGATCGAGGAAGTCCCGTTGGGTGGGGATCCAACCCTCATCAAATCGGCTCCAAGCCCCGATTACCACGCGCTTGCGCGGTGTGGTGGCCAGCATCTTCTCCAGTCGGTACTGACCGTACTTGCGGTAATATCGGCGCCGCATCCGCCGAATACCGCGCGTGGTCTGCCGGACACCGGGCAGTTGCTTCAACTGGCGGCGTACCGCCGGATCTCGCAGGAGTGGGAGCCGTTTCAGGAGGTTCAGCATCGTCGGGTTCCTTCTGCGGCGGGTCCGGCCGGAGTGTTCAGGGTTGGTGAAGTGACCGCAAATCTAGGGAGGGTCGCCAGAGGCCACCAAGTGCCAGTCCCGTGCCAGAGCAGTGTATAATTCCAGTGCAATGCTCTCCAAGAAGGCCAAGTACGCCATCAAAGCGCTGCTCGCGCTCGCCGATAGTAACGGCGATGAGCCGGTGCGAATCGCCGATCTCGCCCGGGCCGAGCAGATCCCGCCCAAGTTTCTCGAGCTGATCCTGCTCGGTCTCAAGAATCAGGGCCTGCTGCAGAGCAGGAAAGGGAAGGGCGGAGGCTATCTCCTGGCCCGGGACCCGGCCGAGATCTACCTGGGACAGGTGGTCCGGATGTTCGATGGGCCCCTGGCTCCAGTCCCCTGTGCCAGCCAGACCGCCTACCAGCGCTGCTCCGACTGCAAGAACGAAGCGGTCTGCGGGGTGCACCTGGCCATGAAAGAAGTCCGGGATGCCACCGCTCGCGTCCTGGACGGCACCAGCCTGGCTTCGCTCCGCAGCAAGGTCGACCAGATCGTCCCTCCCAACACCTAGAGTTGTAGCAGCCCTCTTCAGGCCCAACTCACTGGCATGCAGCTTGCCTATTTACTCTATCGGGTAAGTAGACTAATGTGTCTGGCCGCGGACCCCTTGGGTCCAAGATGTCACAGCGGAAAGACCTAAACAGTTGCCAGGGAGAGAGAAAGATGCGCGGTTTGGAGTCATGCACCATTGGCTTGGTAGGCATGATTGCTGTCGGTGGGGCACCACAGCTGTGGGCCCAGCAGAACGGCGGAACCGTAGTTGCCGTGGTTGCGGATACGGCCGATACGGTGACCCCGCCTTCGCTCGAGGCCCGGGTGGAGGAGCTCGATCAGAAAGTCCGCATCCTCGAGCGGCTCCGCGAAATCGCCGCCGATAGTGCCGCCGCAGCAGCAAAGGACCGTCAGAGCGCTACAGCCAATGCCAAGGACGGATTCAGCATCAAATCGGCGGATGGCAAGTACACGCTCCGCCTTCGCGGCTATGTCCAGGCCGACTCCCGTTTCTACCCCAGTAGTGAGGCCGTCACCAGCGTCGACAATCTGTTGATCCGCCGAGCTCGGCCAATCGTCGAAGGCGCTGTGGGGCGCTACTTCGAATTCCGGATCATGCCAGACTTCGCGGGATCCACACCGACGTTGTTCGACGCCTATTGGGACGGCAAGTTCGCCCCTCAACTCACTGTCAGAGCAGGAAAGTTCAAGCCACCAGTAGGCCTGGAGCGGCTCCAGTCGGCCACCGACGTTACCTTCGCCGAGCGCGGGCTTCCCACCAATCTGGTACCCAGCCGTGATGTCGGTCTTCAACTCTCGGGCGACATCTCTGAAGGGCTTCTCGCTTACCAGGTGGGCGTCTTCAATGGCGTGGCCGACCTGGCCAATGGCGGCGATGACCTGAGCAGTGCCAAGGATTTCGTCGGCCGTCTGTTCGTTCAGCCGTTCAAGAGTGGAAGCTTTCGGCCGCTGGGCTTCGGGTTTGCGGCCAGCACCGGTCTGGAGCGCGGGTCGATCACGACGTCTGGACTGCCATCGTATCGTTCGCCAGGGCAGCAGACCATCTTCCGTTATAACAGCAGCACCACCACTCCAGCCAACAACGTGTTTGCCGACGGAAAGAGAGTTCGGCTCTCTCCTCAGGCGTACTACTACTCCGGGCCACTCGGTCTGCTGGGCGAGTACGTGGTCTCCCGCAACGAGGTCACGAAGACCGGCGTAACCGCCGAGCTGGAGCACACCGCATGGCAGGCCTCGGGCTCCTTTTTCCTGACCGGAGAAAAGAACAGCTTCCGCAGCCCGATGCCGAAGCGGCCCTTCGACCTCAAGGAGGGAGGCTTCGGGGCGATCGAGCTGATCGCTCGCTATGGCGTACTCAGTCTGGATGAAGCCTCCTTCCCGACCTACGCCACCATCACCAGCAGCGTGCAGCAAGCCAAGGCCTTGGGCGTTGGCGTGAACTGGCACTTCACCCGCGCGGTCAAGGTGGGTGTGAACTATGAGCGCACCACCTTCACCGGCGGCGCTGCGACTGGTGATCGCGAGCCGGAGAACGCTCTCATCGGCCGCTTCCAGACGTCGTTCTAAACGCAAAGGGAATCGCAAGCATGAAGACTCTAGGACTGGCGCTGATCCTGGCGGGCGCTGCGGCACCCGCCTTGAAGCTGGAGGCGCCCAAGCCGGTGACTCTGCTCAATGTGTCGTACGATCCCACTCGGGAGCTGTACGAGGATTTCAACAAGCAGTTTGCCGGATACTGGAAGAACAAGACCGGGCAGGACGTAACCATACGTCAGTCGCACGGCGGCTCCGGCAAGCAGGCCCGCTCCGTGATCGATGGCCTGGAGGCCGACGTGGTGACGCTGGCGCTGGCCTACGACATCGACCAGATCGCGGAGAAAGCGGGAAGCTTGCCCACCGATTGGCAGAAACGGCTTCCCGACAACAGCTCTCCCTATACCTCGACCATTGTCCTGCTGGTGCGGAAGGGAAATCCCAAGGGCCTCCACGATTGGGGCGATCTGGCGAAGCCTGGCGTCTCAGTAATCACACCCAACCCCAAGACCTCGGGTGGGGCCCGATGGAACTATCTGGCGGCCTGGGCCTGGGCCCTGCGTCAGCCCGGGGGCAACGAAGCCAAGGCGAAGGATTTTGTCTCCCGGCTCTACAAGAACGTGCCGGTGCTGGACGCCGGTGCTCGCGGATCCACCACGACCTTCGTGGAGCGGGGGATCGGTGATGTGCTGATTGCGTGGGAGAACGAAGCCCTGCTCGCGATCAAGGAGCTGGGCCCGGGCAAGTTCGAGATAGTAGCCCCTTCGCTCAGCATTCTGGCCGAACCACCCGTCGCGGTGGTGGACAAGGTCGCGAGAAAACATGGAACCACCGAGGTGGCCCGCGCCTACCTCGAGTACCTGTACACTGCCGAGGGGCAGGAGATTGCGGCGCGCCACTTCTACCGGCCGAGGATGCCCACGGTGGCCGCGAAGTATGCCAATCAATTTCCCAAGATGACTCTGGTCACGGTGGATGAGGTGTTCGGCGGATGGAAGAAGGCGCAAGCCACTCATTTCGCCGATGGGGCATTCTTCGACCAGATCTACCAGCCGGGACAGTGATCTCGTCACCACGGAATCGGGGGCAGCAATGAAGCAGAAATCCCGCAGCGTGCTCCCGGGCTTTGGTCTGTCCCTGGGAATTACCTGCACCTACCTGAGTCTGATCGTGCTGCTTCCCCTGGCGACGACGTTCGTCCGGACAGCCGATCTCTCCTGGGGTGCGTTCTGGTCCACCATTACCAATCCCCGGGTGCTGGCCTCGTATCGGATCACCTTCGGCGCCTCATTCCTGGCGGCCGTGGTGAACACCGTGTTCGGACTGCTGGTGGCCTGGGTCCTGGTGCGGTATCGCTTTCCCGGCCGCCGGCTGGTGGACGCGATGGTGGACCTGCCTTTCGCGCTTCCTACCGCCGTTGCCGGAATCGCGCTTACCACGCTCTACGCCACCAATGGTTGGCTGGGCCAATACCTCGAACCCCTGGGCCTCAAGGTCTCCTATACCTGGGTCGGCATCACGGTGGCGCTGATTTTTATCGGCCTTCCCTTCGTGGTGCGGACGGTCCAACCGGTGCTGGACGACCTCGAGCTCGAGGTGGAAGAGGCTGCCGCTAGTCTTGGGGCGGGCCGCTGGCAGACGTTTGCCCGGGTGGTGTTTCCCACCGTTGCGCCGGCGCTGCTGACCGGCTTCGCGCTGGCGTTTGCCCGGGCCATCGGCGAATACGGCTCGGTGGTTTTCATCTCGGGGAACATGCCGATGAAAACCGAAATCGTGCCGCTGCTGATCATCACCAAGCTGGAGCAATACGACTACGCTGGAGCTACTGCGGTAGCTGTGGTAATGCTGGTTGCTTCGTTCCTGCTTCTGCTCACCATCAACATTCTGCAGTGGGCGGCCCGTCGCCGTATGGCGGCCTGAAACAATGACCAGCATCGCCGTACCTCGTTCTGCCGCTATGGCGCCCCGCGCCATAGCTCGGCCCACTGCAGAGTCCCGCCTGGTTCGCTGGGTCTTGATCACCGTGGCACTGGCCTTTCTGGCGCTCACGCTGTTGCTGCCCCTGGTACTGGTGTTTTCCCAGGCGTTCTCCAAGGGGTGGGCGGTCTATTGGCAGGCCATCACCGAGCCTGATGCCCTCAGCGCAGCAAAGCTGACGTTGCTGATTGCGGCGATTGCCGTGCCGGTCAACATGATTTTCGGGGTTGCAGCAGCCTGGTGTATCACCAAGTTCGACTTTCCCGGGAAGAACATGCTGATCACCCTGATCGACCTGCCGTTCGCAGTGTCTCCGGTGATCTCCGGGATGATTTTCGTGCTGCTCTACGGTGCTCACGGCTGGTTTGGCTCCTGGCTGACCGAGCATGACATCAAGATCATCTTCGCGGTCCCTGGCATTATCCTGGCCACCACCTTCATCACCTCGCCCTTCGTTGCCCGGGAACTGATCCCGTTGATGCAGGAACAGGGCACCGACGAGGAAGAGGCCGCCATCGTGCTTGGTGCCGGCGGCTGGCAGACGTTCTTCCGGGTAACACTGCCCAATATCAAGTGGGGATTGCTCTACGGGTTGATTCTCTGCAATGCCCGCGCAATGGGGGAGTTTGGCGCGGTATCGGTGGTGTC
>DASUVR010000106.1:0-15837 GCA_036378855.1 Gemmatimonadales bacterium
CGAGGAAGTGCCCTTGATCCAGAAGCAGATCATCCGCGAAGCGAGCCTGCACGGGAAGCCCGTCATTACCGCTACCCAGATGCTCGAATCGATGGTGCATGCTCCCCGGCCCACTCGAGCGGAGACATCGGACGTGGCGAACGCCATTCTGGATGGTACCGATGCGGTGATGCTGTCAGCCGAAACGGCGGTGGGGGATTATCCGCTGGAGGCGGTACAGGCCATGGACCGCATCGCTCGGGAAATGGAGAGCCAGCGTCAGTCGCGGGGAGCCAGCATCGACGCCGCGCTCGGGCGGCGATCAGCCGAGCAGGGAGCGCTCCGCCATCACCAGTCGGCTCCCGGTGGCCCAATCCGGACCGAAGATGCCATCGCCGTGGCAGTGTGTGCTGCTGCAGAGATGCTCTCCGCTCCGCTGATCGTCTGCTTTACGAGCAGCGGTTTTACTGCCCGGAAGGTGGCTACGTGCCGGCCCACGGTGCCGGTTTTCGCCTGCACGCCGGAGCCCGAGACCTTTCGTCAGCTTGCGCTGGTCTGGGGGGTGACGCCCGTGCTGACGGCGCACTCCAACGATTACGACAGAATGCTCAAGGCAGCCCGGCAGGAGATCCTGGACCGCCAGCTGGCGCAGCCCGGGGAGCGGGTGGTGGTGACTGCGGGAGTTCCTTTCGACATGCCGGGCACCACGAACTTCCTCAAAGTCGAAGCCGTGTAGCGGATGCGTTTGACCTTTCTGGGTACCGGCACGTCGTTTGGCGTGCCCCAGATCGGCTGCGATTGCGCCGTATGCCACTCGACCGATCCCCGCGACAAGCGCACGCGCTCCGGGGCCGTGCTTCAGGCGGCCGGAGCAACCCTCCTGATCGACACCCCGCCTGAGCTTCGGCTGCAGTTGATCACCGCCGGCCTATCGCATATCGATGCCGTGCTCTACACCCATGAGCACGCCGACCACATCAACGGCATCGACGATCTCCGGATCTTCTCAGTCCGGCAACGAAAGCCGCTCCCGTTGTTCGGTCCGCCGGAGACGCTGGAGCGGGTGCGTTCATCGTTTAACTACATTTTCGATGACTCGGTGCACCCGTACGAGGGTACCTCGAAGCCCCGGCTGACCCTGCATCCGGTGACCCCCGGAGAGCCAATCAGCATTGCAGGGGTTGATACGCTCCCCCTGGCCTTCCAGCACGGTCACCTGCGGGTGCTGGGGTATCGATTTACTAACTTGGCCTACATCACCGACATCAAGGTGATACCTCCAGCAGAACGTGAACAGCTCCGGGGCTTGGACGTGCTGGTCTTGAACGCACTCTGGTGGCGTCCCCATCCTACTCACCTCAGCATCTCCGAGGCGATCACCACCGCGCGGGAGCTGGGGGCGCGCCGAACCTATCTTACCCATTTGACTCATGAAACCGGACATTCGGAGCTCGCGCGCAGCTTGCCCGAGGGAATCTTTCCGGCCTACGACGGACTGACGGTGGAGGTGGCGTGATCAAATTGGTGTACGGGCGAATGCTGCAGGAGAATCTGGACCGGGAGCACGGACTGCATCGGGCCCAGCTGCAAACGCTTTCCAGCCGCTTTCCTTCGGTGCAGGACGAGGTGCGCCGCCGGCGCGACGCGGGAGAGTACGGGTTTTACAACCTGGTGGAGCAGGGACCAACCGTCCGGGCGATCAGAACCTTCGCAGAAGGATTGGGTCAAGCGCACGATCATGTGCTGGTACTGGGAATCGGGGGCTCAGCTCTTGGAGCGAAGGCTCTCCTGAATGCCCTTCGTCCTCCGGCGTGGAACGAGCTGGACGATGAGGCGCGAGAGTTCTTTCCCCGGCTCACGGTGCTGGAGAATGTCGACCCAACCTCGGTCGCAGCGGCCCTGCAACGGATCGATCCCCGCCGGGTGCTCGTGAACGTCATAAGCAAGTCCGGCGGTACAGCGGAGACCATGGCCCAGTACCTCGTGGTGCGCGCCTGGCTGGAGGATGCGCTCGGAGCCGCAGCGTACCGGCATCTGGTCTTCACTACCGATCCCAGCCGCGGTGCTCTGCGGGAGCTGGCCCAGCGCGATCATATCGCCACTCTCGACGTGCCCCCGGATGTGGGAGGACGGTTCAGCGTGCTTTCACCCGTGGGGCTGCTCCCGGCTGCTCTGGTAGGAATCGACATCGAGGGTTTGCTCCAGGGCGCTCGGCTGGCATTGGAACGGGCCGAGGAAGGCGATCTCCTCCGGAACCCGGCTGCCCTCTACGCCGCTCTTCACTATGAGGCCGATGTGAGTCATGGAGCTCATATCCATGTGCTCATGCCGTATACCGACCGGTTGCGGGAGCTGGCCGAGTGGTACCGGCAGCTCTGGGCCGAGAGTCTGGGCAAACGCGCGGATCGGCAGGGAAAGACCGTGCATGCCGGACCCACTCCGGTCGGTGCTGTCGGCGCCACTGATCAGCACAGCCAGGTCCAGCTGTTCATGGAAGGACCCTATGACAAGGCGATCACGTTTGTGACCGTCGAGAACTTCGGGGTGGAAGTGAAAATTCCCCCACCCTCGGTCTCCAGCGGAGGCCCGGCTTTGCCAGCCGAACTGGCGTACTTGCCGGGACACACATTGGGAGAGCTCCTGCACGCCGAATATGAGGCTACGTCCGCTGCGCTGGCGCAGATGGGGCGAATGAACTGCACCCTTCGCCTTCCCGACTTGAGCGCAGCCACCATCGGCGAGACCATCATGTTCTTTCAAATCGCCACCGGATATGCCGGGGTATGGTACGGGATCGACCCGTTCGACCAGCCGGGCGTCGAGCTCGGAAAGCGGCTGACTTATGCCGCCATGGGCCGGCACGGCTATGACCCGGCGTCCAGTGGACCCCTCTCAGCCGCGGACGAGGCCTGACCACGGCATGATCTGCCGCCGCGTTGCGGGTCTTCCTTTCCCGTCCTACCTTTGCCCAGAGTGCATGGATACTGCTTACAAGGGGATAGACCTGCATGGCTGATGCAACACAGCGGGCCGTGGATCTGTATCAAGGCGGGGTGATTCAGGTTCCCGGAGGGGTAAAGATTCGCGATCAGGCCAAGCTGCGCTCCGCAGCAACCGACCGGCTGGCCTGGCAAGCGGTGTTTGGATCCGGCGACGATCGTGAGGCGGCACGCTGGCTGATCTGGGAGCTGGGTCAGGCAACCGGAGCCCGGCCGGCCTCGATCAACGATCTGTATCTTGCTCGGGGCAGAGGCGAGAGCGGCGGGTTCACCGTGCCCGCCATCAACGTGCGCATGATGGCCTATGACACCGCCCGTGCCATCTTTCGGGCCGCGCGCTCGGGAAAAGCTGGTGCGATCATCTTGGAGATTGCGCGCTCCGAGATTGCTTACACCGAGCAGCGGCCCGCCGAGTACGTGTCCGTCATGATTGCAGCGGCCCTTCGGGAAGGTTATGCCCTACCCCTCTTCATCCAGGGCGATCATTGTCAGGTCAATCAGAAGAAATACCAGGCCGATCCGGAGGGTGAAGTCGGTGAGGTCAAGAAGCTGATCGCGGAGGAGGTTGGAGCCGGGTTCTACAACATCGACGTGGATACATCCACGCTGGTCGACCTCTCGAAGTCATCGCTCAGCGAGCAGCAGCGGCTGAACTACGAGCGCGCCGCCGAGATCACCGCCTTCATCCGGCAACAGGAGCCGCAGGGTATCACCGTCTCGGTGGGAGCCGAGATCGGCGAAGTGGGAATGAAGAACAGCACCGTGGAGGAGCTCCACGCTTTCATGCAGGGCTACAATAAAGCGCTGGCTGCCCTCGGTGGGCCCGTAGGCATCAGCAAGATCTCGGTCCAAACTGGAACCTCGCATGGCGGCGTAGTTCTGGCCGACGGCTCGATCGCCGACGTCAAGCTGGACCTTCAAGCGCTCGCGGCACTCTCCAAGGTGGCCCGTGAAGAGTACGGCCTGGCGGGTGCCGTCCAGCACGGGGCCAGCACACTCCCGGCCACCGCATTCGGCAACTTCCCTCGGATTGAAACGGCGGAGATCCATCTCGCAACCAATTTTCAGAATATCATCTTCGATCACCCCCGCCTTCCGGCTGAGCTGCGAGACCGGCTGCGCAGCTGGGTGGACGAGAACGCAGCCGGTGAACGGAAGAGCGGCGACACCAACGAGCAGTTCTATTACAAGGCACGGAAGAAGGCGATCGGCCCCTTCAAGCAGGACCTCTGGTCTTTGCCGGAGGACATCCGTGGCGCAATTGCCGGCGACCTCGAGAAAACGTTCGCCTTTCTGTTCGAGCAGCTGAACGTGAACGGTACTCAGGATCAGGTCAACCGGTTCATCCAGGCTCCCCTCCAGCATCACGCGGCGCTCAAGCCGGTGCTGGTTGCGGCGGCCGACGACCCCGACGCCGGGGAATAGGAGGCTCGAATGCGTCGCAAGCAGCAGCGCGAGGTGGTCTACGTCGAGCGGGGGGGTGACTCCTCCGCCAAGTGGCTGTTCTGGGGTGCGCTCTTGGGTGCGGGAGTGGCGCTGTTATATGCGCCCAGCAGCGGCGAGGAAACCCGGCGCAACCTGCAGCGCAAGCTGTGGAAGTTCCGGGCAATGACCGAAGAGAAGCTGGATGAGATCACCCAGCAGTTCGGCGGCGCCAAGGAATCCTTCCAGGGGATGCTGGAGGATGAGGAGGACGAGCTCGGGGAAGAAGACAGCTCCGACCGATTCGGCCGGAGCTCCAGGCCGTCACCCCGGGAGGAGCTCGAACGCCGCCTGGCTGACGCTCGGGCGCGGCGGCGCTCACCCGCTGATCTCGAGGAGCCGCTCGCCTGAGTCGGTCCAGGCCCGGCGGGTGGCATCGTTCGCCCGCCGGCTTCCTGCGCCGGACCCTCCAAGCCGCCGATGAAGACAATATTCCGTTTCTCGCCAGCGCACTGACCTTCGACGCGCTGCTGGCCGCAGTTCCATTTATCCTGCTCCTGCTGATCGGCCTGACCCATCTGGCGCAAGCCCTGACGGGTCCGGAGGTCGACACCATGGAGCTGTTCCACCGGTTCCTGCCGCCGCATTCGACTCTTCCGGACCGCGATCCCTTCGCCATCATCGAGCGGCTGCTGGCGGGCATCACCGAGAAACGGGGAGAGCTGTCGCTCTACGCAGTGCCCACCTTCCTCTGGTTCAGCACTCGGCTGTTTGCCGGCGTTCGCACCGCACTGAACGACATCTACGACGTGTCACTCCGCCCTACTCGGCACCGGGCGGTGATCACCCTGTTTCTGCTGGCCAAGCTGCGCGACGCGGCAATGGTCGTGGGGACGGTAATCTTGTTCCTGGCGAATACGTTGCTGACGACCGGACTGGCCATTCTCGAAGCGCGAGGGACCGAGACCGTGCCCCAGCTGGGGTTCTTCGTGTCCACCGTGGGGCGCTATCTGGCGGAGCTCCTCGCCTTCAGTTTCTCGGTTTCCCTGTTCTACATCACCTACAGCTACGCCTCGGTCCGGCGCCTCCCCTGGAAAACGGCGCTGCTCGCAGCCACCTTCACCGCGCTGCTGTTCGAGGTGGCCAAGCGGCTCTATGCCCTGTACCTCACCAACTTCGCCTCGTTCGAGGGGCTCGGCGGCGATGCCAATCTGGGTGCGATAGTGCTGTTCATTCTCTGGGTCTACTACACGGCGATCGTCTTTCTGCTGGGTGCCGTCGTGGCTGAGACCTGGGAGCTGAAAAAGATGCTCGACCGCCAGCAGGCCATTCTGGGCTGATCGCTTTCACCCTTCGAGGGAGGTCCCGTGTCGCAACCCATGGGTCGTGCCGTAATGGTGGTGGCTGTGGCGTTGGCATTCAGTGCTGGCTGCAAGCCAGCGGGAAAGGTCTCCGATGCTGCAGGCGGCAAAACGGCTGCGGAGCTGTCTGACGCCGATCTTGCCGCCATTCGAGCCGTGGACTCCTCCTTTGCGGTGGCCGCCAACGCAGGCAGTGCGGATTCAATCGCAAGTGTGTATGCCACTAACGCGGCTCTGCTTCCTCCCAACATGCCTCCGCAAAAGGGCCGTGCAGCCATCCGCGCGTTTTGGGGAGGGTTCTTCGAGGCCTATACCGTTCGTTTCGAGATCAACTCCGACGTCGTGGAGGGCCGGGGCGACCTGGCCTACAACATGGGGCATTATCGGTTCACTGCGGTGCCCAAGGCCAAAGCCAATCCTGGCGTGGCAGACGAGGGAAAGTTCCTGGAAATTCTGAAAAAGCAGTCCGATGGCAGCTGGAAGTACGTGGTAGATATGTACAGCTCGAACCTTGCTCCGCAGCACTAATCATTGCAATTCCCACCCCGAACGGGGCGGGTTATATTATGGATGCCTCAGGTCCGAAGGGCGCCGGCGCGCGAACCGCGTCAGGACCTCGCCGGTAGCAGCGCTAAGCGATGTCCGGTGTCGCTTCGGGGTGCCTGAGGCACTTCTCTTTTTGGCCCTCTGATATGATCTCCCTCGCTCGCCGATACCGCCCCAAACGCTTTTCCGACCTCCTGGTGCAAGACCATGTCGCGGCCGTGCTCCGCGGCGCCGTGTCCCGGGGTCGCGTCGGGCATGGGTATCTCCTGACCGGTCCCAGAGGGGTCGGAAAGACCACTGCCGCCCGGATCCTGGCCATGGCCCTCAACTGCGCCCAACGGGATCCCTCAGGTGATCCCTGTGGCGAGTGCGAGAATTGCCTGCGCATCTGGAATGGCTCCGCCAATCTCGACGTGGTCGAGATCGACGCTGCCAGCAACCGGGGAGTGGAAGACGCCCGAGACTTGCGGGAGCGGGCCATGTACGCGGCATCGCGTGAGGGCCACTCCAAGGTCTACATCATCGACGAAGCCCACATGCTCACCCGGGAAGCCTGGAACGCCCTCTTGAAGATTCTGGAAGAGCCGCCTCCCGGAGTGATCTTTGTCTTCGCCACCACGGAGCCCCAGAAGATCGCGGCTACGGCAGCCCCGGTGCTGTCCCGCCTTCAGCGCTTCGATTTCCGCCGAATCGGTCCCGCCGCCATTCGGGACCGACTCAAGCAGGTGCTCGAGGCGGAGGGGTTTCAGGCCGAGGACGATGCCCTCACGCTGATCGCGCGCCACGCCGATGGCGGCATGCGGGACGCGCTTTCGGTTCTCGATCAGTGCCTGAGTTTTGGAGAAGGGGTAGTGACGGCGGAACGGGTCCGGGAGGTTCTGGGGCTGGCCGACGATGAGCTTTTCGGAGAGTTGCTCCGCTCAGTGGCCGAGCAGGAACCCGGCGCAATTTTTCCGCTGGTAGACCGGCTGTGTGACGCAGGAGTCGACCTCTCGGAATTCATGTCCGGAGCGGCCGACGTGCTCCGGGCCTTGCTGATGCTCCAGGTGGGTGCCGAGCCGGATGGACTCACCGAGGCGGTCCGGGCCAGGCTGGAGGAGTACCGGACCCGGTTGCAGCCGGGAGACGTGCTCCGAATGCTGCGCCTGCTGGCCGAAGACGAGAACAACATCCGCCGCAGCGTCAATCCGCGCCTCGCGGTCGAGACCCTGCTGCTGCGCTGGTCCTTGATGGATCGGGTGGTGGATCTGGAGACGGTGCTGGCAGCGGGGCAGCGGGGCGGCGGAGGAGGGGGGCAGCCGACTCAGCTGAAAGATGCGGCGCAGCTGAGGCCTGCAGGCGGCTCCAAGTCGGACCCGGTAGCGACTGCCTCGCGGCCGAGCGGCCCCGCTGCCCCGCTGAGTAGCGGCCCGGCAGCGGCTACTACCGCCAAGCTGGCCCCGTCGATCGAGGCCATTCGGGCCGGCTGGCCCGCAATAATCGTCGCCGCCCGGGTACAGGGCCGGTTCCTCGGCGAGCTCCTGGCCTCGGTCGAGCCGGTGGCCCTGGTGTTGCCTTACCTCAATGTGGCGCTCAGGGAGCCCAACCAGTTGTTCGCCGAGCGGCTGGAACAGGAGGCTTCCAAGGTGGAGGAGATCCTCACTCGCAGCCTAGGGCAGCCCATTCGCTTGCGGCTCGTGGCCAATCCGGACCAGCCGGATGCCCCCCAGGCTCGGCCCCGCCGGATGTCCGACTCCAGCATCAAAGCGGATCGGCTGCGGGAGTTCCGGGCCAAGGATCCCGCCCTCGACACGGCGGCCGATGCGTTAGATTTGGAAATCGTAGATTGAGGGGCGTTTGAAAAGTCTGAGGTCAGCTGACTTTAGACTCTGGACCCTAGACTCAATACCAACCATGGCAGGTTTACCCGAGAGCATGGCAGATCTTCAGCAACTTTTTCAGCTGGGCCAGCAGATGCAGGGCCGGCTGCAGCAGCTTCAAACCGAGCTGGCCAACCGGACCATCGAGACCTCCTCTGGCGGCGGCATGGTGAAGATCACCGCGGACGGCCGTGGCACAGTACGCGCAGTGTGGATCGATCCGGCCGTCTTTCAGGATCATGATGCCGAATTTCTCAGTGATCTCGTGCTGACTGCAGTCGCCGAGGCTCAGCGCCGGGCAGCCGAGATGCTTCAGAGCGAAATGCGGAAGGTGCCCTCGCTGCCATTTGGCTCTCCTTTCTGACCGGTGAGCGCGATCGACGAGCTGATCACCGAGCTTGCCAGGCTTCCCGGAATCGGGCGGAAGACGGCGCAGCGGCTCACCTTTCATCTTCTTCAGCAACCACCGGAACAGGCCGGGCGGCTCGCCTCGGCGCTCGCTTCCGTGACCGAGCGGGTCCGGCCCTGCGGTGAATGTGGCAACCTCACCGAGGACCAACCCTGTGCCATCTGCCAGGATCCGCGGCGCGATGCCGGTGTGGTCTGCGTGGTGGAGGAGCCCTCGACGGTAGGCGTAGTGGACCGCTCGACCGACTTCCGCGGCCGCTACCACGTTCTGGGCGGCCATCTGTCGCCGCTCGACGGAATCGGCCCCGAGTCGCTTCGGCTGGACAGCCTGGTGCAGCGAGTCAGGCAGGGCGGGGTCCGAGAGGTGATTCTGGCGACCAATCCGTCGATGGAAGGCGAGGTCACCGCCACCTACATTCAGCAGCTGCTGTCCGGCATGGAGGTGAGGGTTACCCGCTTGGCGCGAGGGCTTCCCATGGGTGGAGACCTGGAATATATCGACGGCGTGACGCTGGCCCACGCCCTGGTTGCCCGGCAGGACGTTGGCTGATGCGCTCGCGCGCGTGGGTATTCGCCGGCGGAGTCGTGCTGGGTGTGACCGGCGGCTGGCTCCTGGCTCAGCAGCGGCTCACCTATCACCGGCGGGACCTGTTCAGCCCCCGGCCGCTCCGACGACTCGCCGCACTGGGCTTTCTGGCCGGGCAGAACGAGGTGGAAACCGTTCGGCTGTTGCGGGACTACCTGGCCTGGGAACGGCAGCCAATGCTCCGAAGGCGGGCCGAAGCCATCGTACGCCGTATGGAGGCAACCCTGGCATGAGATCGAGCCGGTGAGCGGAGCTTCGAGCTGGTCGTTTCGGGAAGACGATGCCCGAAAGATTCAGACAATCCTCAGCGGCTTCCTTGGCGAATCGAACGCCCGCACCGCGCTGATCGTCGACCGCACCGGCCAGATGGTGTCCACCGCCGGCGAGTCTCCCGCGTTCGATGCCACCGCGTTCGCATCGCTCACCGCCGCCGACTTCAGTGCCAATGACCAGCTGGCCCGCATGCTGGGCGAGTCCGAGTTCGGCGCCCTGTTTCACCAGGGCGAGCGGGAGTCGATGTACCTGGCCGATATCGCCCGGCGGGTGATCCTGGTGGTGTTGTTCGATAACCGGACGACCCTGGGACTGGTCAAGCTCCGGGTTAAAACCGCGGTGGTCCAGCTGAATCAGGTGTTCACTGACATGTTCAATCGCGACGGTACCAGCGCGCCCGGGGTAGAGTCGGAGTTTCTGGGCGAGGCGGAAGACGAGATCGACAAACTCTTCGGCTCCTGAGGAAGCAGCCCAATGTCGATGATCAACTACGCCTCCCGCGAGATCAACTGCAAACTGGTGTATTACGGGCCCGGACTCGGTGGCAAGACCACCAATCTGGAGCACGTTTACAACAAGGTGGCACCCGGCTCCCGGGGGAAGATGATCTCGCTGGCCACCGAGACCGAGCGAACCCTCTTTTTCGATTTCCTCCCGGTCGATCTGGGCAACATCCGCGGCTTCAAGGTCAAGTTTCACCTGTATACCGTTCCCGGTCAGGTGTATTACAACGCTTCTCGCAAGTTGATTCTCAAGGGTGTGGACGGTGTGGTGTTCGTGGCCGACAGCCAGATCGAGCGGATGGATGCGAACATCGAGGCCATGCAGAACCTGTACGAAAACATGACCCAGCACGGATACGACGTCAGCAAAATCCCCTTTGCCATTCAGTACAACAAGCGCGATCTGCCCAATGCGGCTCCCATCGCCGAGTTGCAGGCGGCTCTCAATCCCGGGTGGCCGGTCACCGACGCCGGCAAGCAGCGGGTCACGCCCGACCCCTATCACGATTCCGAGTTTCTGGTGAAGCAGGAGGACGGCCAGTGGATCGAGCGGGCGCCGTACTTCGAGGCCGTCGCGTTGACCGGTGAAGGAGTGTTCGACACCCTCAAAGCCATCAGCAAGAACGTGGTCAAAACCCTGGGGTAGGTACCATGTGGACCCTGCCCAACATCATTACTCTGGTCCGGATCTGCTTCACCCCGGTGATCGCGCTACTTCCGTTCATCGAAGGATACTGGCCCAAGCTGATCGCGTTCATCATCTTCATCATTGCCGCGGTGAGCGACGTCTACGACGGGCATCTCGCCCGCAGCCGGAATGAAGTCACCGACCTGGGCAAGCTGCTCGATCCGATCGCCGACAAGCTGCTCCTCTTCGCTACCCTGATTCCCATCTACTTCATCTCCCGCTGGCGCCACGATCTCTACGACATACCCATCTGGGGCAGCATTCCACTCTGGGTCTGCCTGTTGCTGATCGGGCGGGAACTGGCCATGACGCTTTTCCGGTGGTGGGCCAGCAAGAAGGGGGTGGTGATTCCAGCGGCCGGCGCAGGCAAGTTGAAGACCGCCATCCAGAACGTTTTTGTCGGCGCGGTGATCCTCTGGTTTGCCTTCCGCGACGCGCGCAAGCCCATGGGTTGGGAGCACAATCAATACGCGCAATACTGGAACGAATTCCACGGGGGCTTTGTCGCCGTCACCCTGGCGGTTGCGGCGGCGCTCACCGTCTACTCCTTTGTGCTCTATCTGTACCGCAACCGGCGACTCTTCTCCGATAGTGCTGGGAGCTAGGAACTGGGAGCTGGGAGCCAGACCTCTGGACCGGCTTCCGTGAGCGGTATCCCCACTCCAGCTCCAAACTCCCGACTCCTCGCTCCCAGCTCCCAGCTCGCATGAACATCGAGCTTGTCACCATCGGCACCGAGCTCCTCCTCGGGTTCACGGTAGATACCAACGGTGCCGAGATCGCCCGGAGTCTGGCGGATAATGGCGTTCAGGTGGTCCGCCGGGTCTCGGTGGCCGACAACCCCGACGCCATTCGCGCCGCGCTGGCTGAGGCTCTACAGCGCACCGGGGCGGTCCTGACCACCGGAGGACTGGGGCCCACTCGCGATGATATGAGTAAGAAGGTGGTGGCCGAGCTCTACCAGGCACCACTCGAGTTCGATGAAAGCGTCTGGGCCAGTTTGCTGGAGCGGTTTGCCCGGCTGCAGCGCCAGCCGGTGCAGAGCAACCGGAGTCAGGCTGAGGTCCCCCGGGGTGCCGTTGTGCTGCGAAACCGCTGGGGGACGGCTCCCGGCCTTTGGCTCAAAGGGTCGCCGGGCCTCACCATCATGTTACCCGGTGTTCCTCAGGAAATGCGAAACCTGCTTCGGCACGAGGTGGTTCCCCGGCTCCGGGCCAGAACCTCCGGAGCGATCATTCGTTCCCGCCAGCTTCGGACCAGTGGAATACCCGAGTCCACCCTGGCCGAGCGCCTGGGAGACGTGGAGGAGCAGATCGCCCCGGTTACTCTGGCCTATCTCCCGGGGTACGAAGGGGTGGATCTGCGACTCACTGCCTGGAACCTTCAACCCGAGGAAGCAGACCGCCAACTCAGCTCGGCGGTCGAGCTGATCCGGGTCAGGGCGGGTGATCCGGTCTACGGGGATGGTGATACGGATCTGGCGGCCCTGGTTTTGGAGCGGGCCCGAGCGGCCGGCGTCCGGGTTGCCGTGGCCGAGTCCTGCACCGGCGGATTGCTGGGCGGGCGACTCACTGAAATCCCCGGCAGCTCCGACGTCTTTGTCGGCGGGGTGATCGCCTATGACAACGCGGTCAAGGTAAAGGAGCTCGGTGTCGCCCAGGCGCTGCTGGAGGCGCGTGGCGCCGTAAGCGAGCAGGTGGCCTGCGCCATGGCCGTGGGTGCAGCCGAGCGGTTTAGTGTCGACGCCACTTTGGCGATCACCGGAGTTGCGGGTCCTGGGGGAGGCACGGAGCAGAAACCGGTGGGTACGGTTTGGATTGCCTGCTCACTGAAGGGAAAGGTGCAGGCCAGGCACGTGCGCTTTGCCGGCTCCCGCCACGAGGTCCGAGTCCGGGCTGCTCAGGCGGCACTGCATCTGCTTTTCCGCCTCCTCGGAGAAGCTACGGAGCGGTAGGCGGCCCGCCGTTCACCACTTGGCCATCGCAGGTGACATACTGCTGAGTGATCGAGCCGAATAATCGGCGGAGAAACTCAGCCGTAACCTGATCGCGGAGAGCGTTGGGCGTTCGTCCATTCAAGGTCGCCACCAGATCCAGAGAGGGGATTACGAAGGCCAGGTTTACTCCAGATCCGATGATGCGGTACATGTCCTTGGGATAGGCCGTCCCCCAACCGCACTGAGCGTTGGAAGTGATATTGGGATAACCGGCGACCGTGGTAAACTGACGTATCCACGACGCGGCAAAGATCCGCCTGCCGGCCCAGTTGCCCTCATGTAGCAGCAGATAGGCCAGGCGCGCGTAGTCTCGGGCGCCGGCGAAATTGTTCCCCCCCGTGGCCCAGACGTACGAGCCCATCCCTGACGACAATCGATAGCGCATGGCTCCGAACCCGATAGGGTTCAACATCTTCCGCCGGAGATACACGCTGGCCTCGAGCCCGGTCACGTTCCGGAACACCAGACTCAGGTGATTGAACGCTACGCTGGAGTAGGTGTCTCCCTTGGGGTAGGTGGAGGGTTCCCCGGGTGAGTAATAGAGCGGGGCGGTCACCGGAAAGTCCGCGTCTTTCCCCACGGTGAAGGCCTCAAAGTTCCACCTGGGATCCGGGAGGACGCTCACATTCGCGACCGGATCCTCAACCTGGGGAATGACACCCGAGACGTGTTTGAGCAGCTGGCCGAATGTGATGGTTGCCTTTCGTGGATCGCTCAGCGGGAACCCCTGGGGCAACCAGCGGGGGTCATACAGCGGCGTGCTCAGACTGATGCCCAGCTCGGGATGCTCCAAGACCATCTTGCCCAGGAGCATCATGGCGAACGTCTTCCCGTTCGACGCCAGGTAATACATGGCGGTCTGGGCCGACGCCTGGTTATACCACTCTCCCACGACCCATCCATTCTTGATCACCAGCGACGCCTTGTTGCTGGGGTCGTACCCTCTCACGCCGATCCGGTACTTCTCCCAGGGAAGCGACATCGTGTACGACCCAAGGTCTGCCAACCGGGTTGCATCGATGCCCAGCCCGGCGAGTGCTCCGGGATCGGTTGTTTTCCGCCACCCGCCCATCAGCTCGGATGGGGGAAAGTAGGAGACCAGCGCGTGAGAGCTCGGAGGTGTAAATGGGCGAGACGTGGTCTGATTGGGCCCGGTGGGGCTATCCGAGCAGCCAGCCGTTAGAATGAGCATGACGGCAGCCCCGGACAGGCAGCGCGAACTTTGGGTGCCACGCCAGATCACGGACGGACTCCCCTCTGCCGGTAAGGCCAGGGTGCTGTTGTTGGATTGAAGCGATGGTGGGGGGCGCGCCCAATGTAATAGGACGGTTTGAAGCTTGGGTAGATGTTATCTTTGATGGGTCTCGAGAGTGAGCGTGTAAAGTGGCAAAAAAGAGTGGATTTGAGCGCGATATCGATGGTAACAGACGTCCCATCGACACTCCAGCGGGGATGGCGGAGCCGGAGAGCGACACCGGCCGTAGCGCCGACGGGGGAGATATCGCCTCGACCGATATGAGCTCGGAGCCGTCTTCCCGGACTGAGGATACCCAGCCCCAGTTTCTGGGAGGATCCGATTCCCGGTTGGAGGAAGACCTGGCCGAGTTGAAGGACCGGCATCTCCGGTTGGCGGCGGAGTACGACAACTACCGCAAGCGCAGCAGCCGGGAGCGGGCCGAACTGGCCGATCGGGCTCAGGCGAGCTTCGTGGCCAAGCTGCTCGATGTCCTGGACGATCTGGATCGGCTGGTCGCGAGTGACCCATCCACGCCCCTCGCCAGCCTGCGCGAAGGGCTCAGCGCGGTGGACCGGAAGCTCTGGAAGGAGCTCCAGGACGCGGGCGTGGAGCGCATCGATCCGGTGGGCACCGCGTTCGATCCCGCGCTGCACGAGGCGGTGTCCACTGCGCCGGCTCCCGAGCGCTCCAAGGAGCACGTGGTGAGCGCCACGTTCCAGCCGGGCTACCAGTTCAAGGGCACACTGGTGCGGCCGGCCCGAGTCCAGGTCTACTCCGAGCAGGCGCAGCGCTGACGTGGCAGCCAAGGACTTTTACCAGGTCCTGGGCGTCCCCGATTCGGCCAGCCAGGACGACATCAAGAAGGCCTATCGTCGGCTGGCCAAGCAGTATCACCCAGACGCCAATCCGAACAATCCGAAGGCGGCAGAGCGCTTCAAGGAAATTTCCGAGGCGCACAGTACTCTGTCTGATCCGGAGAAGCGGAAGCAGTACGACCAGATGCGCCGCTTCGGGGCCTTCGATGGGATGTCCCGCCGCCCCCAGGGAGCTGGGGCAAGCCGGGCTGCAGGTGGCGGCATGGATCCCGGCGATCTCAGCGGTCAGGGTTTCGATTTCGGAGACCTGGGAGGCTTGGGCGACATCTTCTCTTCCATCTTCGGGCGAGGCAGGCGAGAGGAGTCGGGGAGAGGAGATACCCTGGAAGCGGTGGTCGAGGTCCCGTTCCGGGTGGCTATGCTGGGCGGGAAGGTCCCGGTCACCCTCCCGGTTACCGAGACCTGCCCAACCTGCACCGGTAGTGGTGGTGCTCCTGGCGCAACCTGGTCCACCTGTCCCGAGTGCAAGGGACGGGGCACCATCTCGTTCGGTCAAGGTAACTTTGCGGTGAATCGGCCCTGTCCTCAGTGCCGGGGCCGGGGCCGCATTCCCTCCGAAAAATGTCCCACCTGCCGGGGCGCGGGCGAGATCAGGGCGGAGCGGCGGGTCACTATAACTGTCCCTCCTGCCACGGATAATGGCGACCGAGTCATGCTGCGAGGACAGGGACAGGCCAACGGGCAGGGCAGCGCGCCAGGCGATCTGGTGATCACCTTCCAGGTTCAGCCTGACCGGTTCTTCCGCCGAGAAGGTCTCGACATCGTGGCCGATGTTCCGATCAATCTGGCACAGGCTGCGTTGGGCACCCGTCTTCGCGTGCGGACCCTGGATGGGAAGAAGGTTTTGCTCCGAATCCCTCCGGGTACTCAGCCGGGACGGCGGTTCCGGATCAAAGGGCAGGGGCTGGAGAAGAACGGACGGCGGGGCGATCAGCTGGTCGGCGTGCAGGTGACGGTTCCCGACGAGCTCACCCCGGAGCAGCAGGAGCTGCTGAAGAAGTTCGCTGATTCGGCGGGGTTGAAGTATTAGAAGAGTCGCCAGCCCCCAGTCCCCGGCCGTCAGAATGCCCAGAGGACTACTTATTACTGGAGACTGACGTCTGGC
>DASUVR010000107.1:0-2948 GCA_036378855.1 Gemmatimonadales bacterium
GCCTACGACCAGCAGGGTCAAGGTGTCACATCCTGTCGGGGGCTGAGATGCCTAGGAGGGCGAGACCGTTGGCCAGCACGATGCGGGAGGCGCGGGTGAGAAGAAGCCGAGCTTTCTCGACTTCGGCCGGCTCGCCGAGCGTGCGGGTTCGGTGATACCAGCCGTGCACCACGGTGGCCAGCTCGTGTAGATAGACCGTGATGCGGTGAGGCTCGCGCTCGCGCGCCGCCTTCTCCACCGCTTCGGGAAACTGCACCAGCTTCTTGAGCAGCTCTACGTCTTCTGGGTCAGGCAAACCCCGCATATCGAGATTGCCTTGAACGCTGTCCGGATCGCGTTGGGCGGTCCGGAAGATGCCGCTGAGCCGCGCGTGAGCCATCTGCACGTAGAAAATGGGATTCTCGTCGGTCTGCTTCTTGGCCAGATCGATATCGAAGTCGAGTGGGCTAGCGCCCTTTCGAGCAAGAAAGAAATAGCGCGCGGCGTCGACCCCTACCTCTTCATACAGATCCCGAAGGGTGACGAACTCCCCCGAGCGCTTGGACATCTTGACCTCTTCTCCGCCTCGCACCACTCGCACCAGCTGCACCAGCTCGACATCGAAGAAGTCCGGAGGGTAACCCAGCGCGGCGAGGGCGGCTCGCATCCGGGGGATGTACCCGTGGTGATCGGCGCCCCAGACATCGATGGCGCGATCGAATCCTCGATCGTGTTTATCGATGTGGTACGCGATATCGGGGGTGAGATAGGTGAGCGTGCCATCACTCTTGCGGAGAACCCGGTCCTTGTCGTCCCCGAAGTCGGTGGTGCGGAGCCACAGCGCGCCTTCCGACTCGTACGTGAGTCCCCGGCTCTCGAGCAGCTGAATCGCACGCTCGACTCCCCCGGAATCGTAGGCACTCTGCTCCGAGCTGATCACGTCGAACTTGACCCCGAACTGCTCCAGATCGGAGTCCTGTTCTTCCCGCTGCATTCGGACGATCAGCGACCGGCAACGCCGAAGGCCTTCCTCCTCCGGGAGATCGGCAAAGGCTCGACCCTGCTGCTTCAGCACCGCGCGCGCATTTTCCTTGACGTACTCGCCATGGTAGCCGCCTTCGGGAACCTCGGCCTGATATCCGGCCTCCTGGCGGACCCGGGCCCAGAGACTCTGTGCCGCCTTGTCGATCTGGACCCCGGCGTCGTTGACGTAAAATTCCCGGGTGACGGCGTGGCCGGTCCACTCGAGCAGAGAGGCGATGGCGTCGCCCAATGCCGCTCCGCGCCCATGCCCGACGTGGAGCGGCCCGGTTGGGTTCGCGGAAACAAACTCCACGTTGACCTTGAGTCCCACTCCCCAGGTAGCGCGCCCGTATTTTGTTCCGGCCTCGAGGATTTGCTGGTGAGCATCTGCCAGCTGATCTTCGGCCAGCCAGAAATTGATGAAGCCTGGGCCGGCGATCTCGGTCTTGGCTATGAGAGTGGGAGGCAGCTTCAATTCCTGGAGGACGCGCTCCGCGGTCTTCCGGGGATTGGCCCGCTCGCGGCGCGCCAGCAACATGGCGATGTTGGTTGCCAGGTCTCCATGCCCAGCGTCCCGGGGCCGCTCCAGCACAAACTCCAGACCATCGGCGCCGAACCGCGCGGCTACCCGCGACAGCTCGGCCCTCAAGGTGTCGCTCACTCGGAAGCGGCCTTCCCTTTGGTTGGGCGGGAGCTGGACTTGCCGGGAGATGTCTCTGGCTTGGAGGAGGCCTTTGTCTCCGCCTTGTCCGGCTTGGCGTCGGAGGATTTCGTCTCGCTGGCAGGTGCGGACTCGGACTCCGGCTTCCGAGGACCTTTGCCGTCCTTGCCGTAGTCGGTGATGTAGAAACCGCTGCCCTTGAATACCAGACCGGCCCCACCGGAAATTTTTCTGGTGGCCGTCTTACCGCAGACCGGACACTTGGCCCGCGGCTTGTCGGTCATCTTCTGGAACTTGTCGAACGCGTGCCCTTCCGGGCACTGGTACTCATACGTGGGCATGGCGGCTCGTGAGGTAAATGAAACCAGCCACTAAAGTTAGCGCCTCAGACCAGACGGTTCAACCTGGTGCCGGTTACGTGCCAAGCGGAGGCGCAGATAGCGTCGGCGGAGCTCATGCGGGGCGGTACACGCCCCAAACCGACCGAAGCGTATCGCTGATCTCGCCCAGAGTGGCGCGGGCCCTGACCGCTTCGATGATGACAGGCATGAGTCGGTCGGTTCCAGCCGCCGCCTGCTGTAATGCATCCAGAGTCGCTCGCACCTTTTTCCCGTCCCGCCTTCGCCTCACCTCAGCCAGACCTGACCGCTGCTGCTGCTCCAATGCGCTGAAGTCCGGAGTCTGGATCGAAAGCGGCGGCGAGTCATCGGAAAAGCGGTTGACCCCTACCACCACCCGTTCGCCGGACTCCTGCTCTTTCTGCAGCTGATAGGCGCTCTGCGCGATAGCATCCTGAAAAAACCCGCGCTCGATGGCCTGAGCCGCCCCACCCTCGGCGTCGATCTCGGCGATGAGCTCCCGGGCCGCTCGCTCGATGGTGTCGGTGAGCGACTCCACGTAATAGCTGCCGGCGAGCGGATCGACCACACTGGCGAGCCCGGACTCGTATGCCAGCACCTGCTGAGTTCGGAGGGCCAGCGTGGCCGACTCCGACGTAGGAAGCGAGAGCGCCTCATCGTAACCGTTGGTATGCAGCGACTGGGTTCCACCCAGTACCGCAGCCAGAGCCTGAACCGCGACGCGGACCACGTTGGTGAGGGGCTGCTGGGCCTGAAGCGTGACACCCCCTGTCTGGGTGTGGAACCGCATTCGAGCCGTGACCTCATCGGCCTGAAACCGCTCCCGGGCCAGGCGGGCCCAGAGCCGGCGAGCCGCGCGGAACTTTGCGGCTTCCTCGAATAAATCGTTGTGACTGGCGAAAAAGAACGAGAGCCGGGGACCAAAC
>DASUVR010000108.1:0-2094 GCA_036378855.1 Gemmatimonadales bacterium
CATGCCCTCGCGGGCATCGAGATGGACTCGAACTCCACCGGCAGACAGCTCCTTCCGCACGCGGTCTGCGGCCTCCACGACAACGGCTCGCTCCTCGCCGGTCTTGTAGATCGGTACCACCACCACCTGATACTGCGCCAATCGGGGCGGACACACCAACCCGAGATCGTCGCTGTGGGTCATGATGAGTGCGCCGACCAGCCGGGTCGACGCACCCCACGACGTGTTCCAGACGAAATCCAGGTCTCCGTTGGCAGTCTGGAAGGTCACCTCGAAAGCCCGGGCGAAGTTCTGCCCGAGATTGTGGCTGGTGGCCGCCTGCAGGGCGCGGTTGTCCTGCATCAACGCTTCACAACTGTAGGTGCGCAGCGCGCCGGCAAACCGCTCGCTGTCGGTCTTGCGGCCGGTAATCACCGGCATGGCCATCCATTGCTCCATGAAGGTGCGATATATCCGGAGCATCTGCAGCGTTTCCTGCTCGGCTTCCGCTTCCGTGGCATGGGCGGTGTGGCCCTCCTGCCAGAGAAACTCGGTGGTTCGAAGGAACAGGCGAGTACGCATCTCCCAGCGCACCACGTTGGCCCACTGGTTGATCAGGACCGGGAGATCGCGATAACTCTGGATCCATTTCGCATACATCGCGTAGATGATGGTCTCCGAGGTAGGCCGCACCACCAGCGGTTCCTCCAGCAGCTTGCCGCCCCCGTGAGTCACCACCGCCGTCTCCGGCGCGAAGCCTTCCACGTGCTCCGCCTCCCGGGCCAGAAAGCTCTGGGGAATGAACAGCGGAAAGTACGCATTCTGGTGGCCGGTATCCTTGAACATCTGGTCCAGCGCGCGCTGCATCTGTTCCCAGATCGCGTAGCCGTTCGGCCGGATGACCATGCAGCCCCGCACCGGGCTGTAGTCGGCCAGCTCGGCCCGGGCGATCACCTCGTTGTACCAGGCACTGAAATCGGCGGCCCGAGTGGTAAGGGCTTTGTTATCAGCCATGCACCCGCCCTTTGATCGCGTCCATCAGCGTGGTCTGACTCACCGTTTCCTGGGTTCCGTTTCTCAGATCTCTAAGTACTACCTGGCCCCGGGCCCGTTCATCCGGTCCAACCACTACCGCAAGCGCGGCCCGCCGGGCATCGGCCAGCTTCAGCTGTTTGCCCAGTGCCTGGGGACCGAGCACATATTCGACTCGAAGACCTTGGTCTCGCATTTGATGAGCCAGGGCAAGCACGTGAGGCAGATCCTCTTTGCTGATGAATGCAACGAACACATCGAGCCCGACGCTATCGGCCGGAGCGAGCCCCCGGTCCTTCAGCAGCTCACCCAGCACTACGTCGCCCATTCCGAAGCCCAGGGCCGGGAGATCGACGCCGCCCAGCTCCTTCAGCAGGTTGTCGTAACGTCCCCCGCCGCAGATGGCGCGCAGCGTTCGTCCGGCATCGAACAGCTCGAATACTACGCCGGTATAGTAGGCCAGCCCCCTGACGATGGTGAGGTCGACTTCCACAAAATCACCCAGGCCCATGTCGGTGAGCGCCTGGTGGACCTCGCGCAGAGGTTCGCCGGCCTTGACCGTCTCGGGCGACCGTCCCAGCTCCTGCTGGAGCTGCTCCCAGCCGCGAATCCGGGTTATGGCGACGAGATCGTCCACAGTGGCGGGTTGAAAAACCTCAGCCTTGTCGACCTTAAATGACTCAATCTGTTCCTGCTTGAGCCGCTCGTACTTATCGATGAAATCAAAGGCTTGAGCGAAACTGTCCGGTCGGAAATTCCGCTGTCGTAATATGGCGGCAAGCACCCGCCGGTCGGACAGGCGCACTCGCACATCACCCGGCCCCAACCCGAAGGCCCGCATGCAGTCGACAGCCAGCGCGATGATCTCCGCGTCGGCTAACGGACCCGACTCTCCGATCAGATCGCAGTTGAGCTGGAAGTGCTCTCGAAGCCGCCCCCGTTGCTGTCGCTCATAGCGGAACAGCTGGGGAATGGAGAACCAGCGGATGGGCTTGCGCAGCTCACCGGCCCGGGCCGCGACCATCCGCGCCAGGCTGGGGGTCATCTCCGGCCGGAGGGCAACCGCGCGGTCGCCCTTATCAG
>DASUVR010000109.1:0-7858 GCA_036378855.1 Gemmatimonadales bacterium
GCTGCCGGGCGGGGTGGAGATGGTGATGCCGGGGGACAACGTGCAGATGACGATCGAGCTGATCACGCCGATCGCGATGGACGAGGGGCTGCGGTTTGCCATCCGCGAGGGCGGCCGGACGGTGGGCGCCGGCGTGGTCACCAAGATTTTGAAGTAGTACCAGAGTCGAGAGTCTAGAGTCGAGAGTCCACAACACTCGACTATTGACTCTAGACCCTAGACTCTAGACCAACAGGCACACTATGGCACAAAGAATCAGGATCAGACTAAAAGCCTTCGACCACGTCGTCCTCGACCAGGCCGCCGCGGACATCGTGCGCACGGCCGAGAAGACCGGAGCGCAGGTCTCGGGCCCGATCCCCTTGCCGGTCAAGACCGAGCGGTGGACGGTGCTCCGGAGCCCGCACGGGGATAAGAAGAGCCGGGAACAGTTCGAGCTGCGCACCCACAAGCGGCTCCTGGACATCAATGACTCCCGCCCGCAGACGATGGACGCGCTGACCAAGCTCGATCTGCCGGCCGGCGTGGACGTCGAGATCAAGGTCGAGTAGCGATGAGCATCGGACTGATCGGCCGCAAGCTCGGCATGACCCGGGTGTTCGACGAGGACGGCAGCGCCGTCCCGGTCACGGTCATCGAGGCGGGTCCCTGCCGCGTGGTGCAGGTCCGCGACGGAGGAGTGCAGCTGGGCTTCGGCACCCGTCGCGCGCAGCGCGCCACCAAGGCGGAGCTGGGTCACGCCAAGAAGGCCGGCCTGGACGCCGCCCCGCAGGTGCTGCGGAGCTTCGCGGTGAACGGCGAGGCGCCGGCGCCAGGCGCCGAAGTGAAGGTAGACATCTTTGCCCCCGGAGAGCTGGTCAAGGTCACTGGCACTACCAAGGGTCGGGGATTTCAGGGTGTGGTTCACCGCCACGGCTTTGGCGGCGGCCCGGCCACGCACGGAAATACCCGGCACCGGAAGCCCGGCTCCATCAGTCCCGGTACCGACCCGTCCCGAGTCATCAAGGGCAAGAGAATGCCCGGTCACATGGGCGCGGAGCGTCACACCGAACTAGGTCTCCGGGTGGTCCGGGTGGACCCCGAGCGGAACCTGCTGTTCGTCCGGGGTGCGATCCCGGGCTCGAAAAACGGAATCGTGACCGTGGCAAAACAGGGAGGGCCGAGCCGCCATGATTGAGGCTCCACACTACGCGGCCGATGGCGCCAAACGCGGCGCCACTTTCGCCCTGCCACAGGAGTATTTCGACGGCACGGTGAACGAGCCGGTCCTGCATCAGGCGGTCAAGGTGTACCTGAACAATCAGCGTCAGGGCACCCATATGACCAAGAGCCGGAGCTTCGTTTCCGGAGGCAACCAGAAACCCTGGAAGCAGAAGGGCACCGGACGGGCCCGGCAAGGCTCGATCCGCGCGCCGCACTGGCGCGGCGGTGGTATCGTCTTCGGGCCAACTCCACGGGACTATCGGACCGAGATCCCGCGGAAGGTGCGTCAGCTGGCGCGGCGGAGTGCGCTCAACGCCCGGGCCCGCGAGGGCGCCCTGCACGTGGTGGAGCGTCTGGCTTTCCGGACTCCCAAGACGGCGCAGCTCGCTGATCTCTTAGGCAGCCTGGGTCTGGCTGGACGAAAGGCGCTGGTCCTGACGGCCGGACACAATCCCAACGCGTACCTGAGCGGCCGGAACCTGCCGACCGTTGAAGTCATGGCGTATGCCGAAGCCTCGGCCTACGACATCCTGTGGTCGGATGTGGTGATAATCGAAGAGGGCGCACTCACCGGCGTCATGCCCGAGCCGCTCCCGGAAGAGACCGAAGCCGAGCGGGCGGAGCGTCTGGCAAGCCGGGGAAGAGGGGCCGGAGCTGAACGGACCGAGGCCGCGGCTCCCAAGAAGAGAGCAGCCAAGGCCAAGCCGTCCGCCAAGTCCAAGGCCACGAAGCCTGCCTCGAGCAGAAGCGAGCGGAAGACCACCGCCAAGCACGCCCGGAGCAAGGGCGAGGGGAAGAGCGCGTCCAAGCCGGCCAAGAAGAAGTCCGCGCCGAAGAAGAAGGGGTCCAAGTAATGCCAACGCTGCATCAGGTCGTCGTCCGGCCTGTGGTCACGGAGAAAAGCTCCGCCGCGTACCAGGCCAGGAAGGAATACACCTTCGAGGTGCACCCTGAGGCGAACAAGTATCAGATTCGCGATGCGCTGCAGAAGCTGTTCGGAGTGACGGTCACCGACGTCCGCACCATGCAGATGCGGCGGCATGAGGTAACCCGGGGACGGACCCGCGGAACCACGGCCCGGTGGAAGAAGGCAATCGTCACGCTCAAGGAAGGCGACTCGATCGCCGTGTTCGAGGGCTAAGGATGAGCATCAAACAATTTCGTCCGATGACGGCGGGCACCCGGTTTCGCTCCATCTCCGGGTTCGACGAAGTCACCCGGTCCACGCCGGAGAAGTCGCTGCTGGAGCCCAAACGGGGGACCGGAGGCCGCAATAATCAGGGCCATCTGACCTCACGCCATCGGGGCGGCGGCCACAAGCGGCAGTACCGGAAGATCGACTTCAAGCGAAACAAGTTTGGCATTCCGGGAAAGGTCACCGAGATCGAGTACGATCCGAACCGGAGCGCCCGGATTGCCCTGATCGTCTACGCCGATGGAGAGAAGCGCTACATCCTCCATCCCAAGGGCCTGGCGCAGGGCGATACCGTCGTGTCCGGTCCAGGCTCGGATACCCGCACCGGGAACGCGGTGCCGCTGGGCGAAATTCCGCTGGGCACCAACGTGCACAACGTGGAGCTCAAGATCGGGAAGGGCGGCCAGCTGGCGCGTACTGCCGGCTCGAGCGCCCAGGTTGTGGCCAAGGAAGGCGACTACGTGACCCTCCGGCTTCGCTCCTCCGAGATGCGGCTCATCCATGGCCGGTGTCTCGCCACCGTGGGAGAGGTGGGCAACTCGGAGCACGAGCTGCTCTCGGTCGGCAAGGCCGGCAAGAGCCGCTGGCTGGGCAAGCGCCCCAAGGTTCGGGGTGTGGCCATGAACCCGGTCGATCACCCGCTCGGTGGTGGTGAAGGCAAGAGTTCCGGCGGACGTCCTCCGACGTCGCCGTGGGGCAAGGTCGAGGGCAAGAAGACCCGTCATCGGAAGAAGGGGTCCAACAAGATGATTGTGCGTGGACGCAAGCGGGGGAGGGCGACGACGTAATGGCACGCAGCGTAAAGAAGGGCCCCTTCGTTCAGGATTCGTTGATGACCAAGGTCCAGGTCCTCAACAGCAAGAACGAGAAGCGGGTGGTAAAGACCTGGAGCCGGGCAAGCACAATTCTGCCGGAGTTCGTGGGACACACCTTCGCGGTGCACAACGGGAACAAGTTCGTCCCGGTGTATGTCACCGAGAACATGGTGGGCCACAAGCTCGGCGAGTTCGCGCCCACCCGCCTCTTTCGGGGCCACAGCGGCAAGATCGTGGCCGACAAAAAGGCCAAGCCGGAGTAATCATGAGCGGCCATGCAATCCAGCGGCTGGTGCGCCAGTCGCCCAGAAAGATGCGGCTCGTCGTCGATCTCATCCGGGGCAAGGATGTGAACGAGGCGTATGCCATTCTCAAGTTCAATAAGAAGCTGGCGGCCAAGCAGATCGCCAAGACGCTGAAATCAGCGGTGGCAAACGCGGAACAGAAGGCGCTCAAGGAGAACGAGAGCTTCGACCCCGATGCGCTCTTCGTGAAGAAAGCCATCGTCAACGCCGGTCAGCCGCTCAAGCGCTTTACTGCCGCCGCCCAGGGCCGGGCCACCCCGATCCGGAAGCGGACCAGCCACGTGGAGATTCACGTGGACAATAAGGAGAACGAGTAATGGGTCAGAAAACGCATCCGATTGGGCTTCGGCTGGGCATCGTCCGGCAATCCTCCTCCCGCTGGTTCGCCACCAAGGACATGCCGGCGCTGCTCAAGGAAGACGAGCTGATCCGGAAGTACCTCAAGCAGCGGCTGGGGCACGCGGCCATCTCCGAGGTGCACATCGAGCGTCGGCCCGGCAAGGTGACGATCACGGTGCACACCGGCCGGCCCGGCGTTGTCATCGGCAAGCGGGGCGCCGAAGTCGACAAGCTTCGGGACGAGCTGGCCCAGCTCACCGGCAAGGAAGCCGCCATCAACGTCGAAGAGATCAAGCGTCCCGAGCTCTCGGCCCAGCTGGTAGCTGACAACATCGCCCATCAGCTGACCCAGCGGATCTCATTCCGCCGGGCCATGAAGCGGGCAGTGCAGAGTGCCATGCGGATGGGAGCTCAAGGGATCAAGGTGCGGGCCGCGGGGCGGCTGGGCGGAGCTGAAATTGCCCGGACCGAAGGCTATCACGAAGGTCGAGTGCCGCTGCACACGCTGCGGGCAGAGATCGACTACGCGACCAGCACGGCCAAGACCACCTACGGCACCATCGGCATCAAGGTGTGGATCTTCAAGGGCGAGGTCATCGAAGACATGGCCGGCCGCACGTACAGCACGGGGGCGTAAGGAATGCTGGCGCCAAAGCGAATCAAGTTTCGCAAGCAGTTCAAAGGGCGGACCAAGGGGATCGCCGCGCGGGGCAACACGGTGGCCTTCGGCGAATTCGGATTGATGAGCCTGGAGCCGGGCTGGATCACCAACCGGCAGATCGAGGCATCACGGGTGGCGATGACCCGCGAGATGAAGCGGGGCGGCAAGGTCTGGATTCGGATCTTCCCCGACAAGCCGATCACCAAGAAGCCGGCCGAGACCCGCATGGGTAAGGGCAAGGGAAACCCGGAGGGATGGGTCGCGGTGGTCAAGCCCGGCCGCGTGCTCTTCGAGATCGAGGGGATCAGCCAGGACCTGGCCAAGAAGGCGCTGGCGCTGGCCTCGGCCAAGCTGCCGGTGCGGACCCGCTTCGTGAAGCGTGAGGAGGTCTGAGGTGAAGCCGAACGAGCTGCGCGACATGTCGGTGGAGGATCTGCAGACTCGCCTGGGCGAGCTGACGGAGGAGCGGTTTCGCCTCCGCTTCCGCTCGGCCACCGAGTCGATCGAGAACCCCATGCGCTTTCGGGCGATCCGGCGGGATATCGCACGGATTAAGACGATTTTGAAGGAGAAAGTCGCCAGTCAACAGACGTCAGTCGCCAGTGGCGAATGACGAAGATCTCGACCTGACGACTTACGACTGACGACTGAGGACTGATTAACATGGCCGAAGAGACGAAGACATCGACCCGCACCCGCCGCAAGGTCCGCCAGGGCGTGGTCACCAGCGACAAGATGGAGAAGACGGTGACCGTGTCCCTGGTCCGCCGGTACGCTCATCCGGTCTACGGCAAGCAGGTCACCCGCACCAAGAAGGTGAAAGCGCGGAACGAGATGGACGCCAAGGCGGGCGATACCGTGCGAATCATGGAGACCCGTCCGTTGGCCAAGACGGTGTGTTGGCGGGTGACGGAGATCGTGGAGAGGGCGAAGTAACATGGTCCAGCAAGAGAGCATTCTCCGCATCGCGGACAATTCCGGCGCCCGCCGTGCCCTGGTCATACGGGTACTGGGCGGCAGCAAGCGCCGGTATGCCGGCCTGGGCGACACCGTGGTCGTCGCCATCAAGGACGCGATTCCCACGGGGCAGGTGAAGAAGGGAGACGTCGCCAAGGCGGTCATCGTGCGAACCGCGAAGGAGACCCGGCGGAAGGATGGCTCGTACATCCGCTTCGACGAAAATGCCGCGGTGCTGATCAACGATGCCGGCGAGCCTCGAGCCACCCGCATCTTCGGGCCGGTGGCCCGCGAGCTTCGGGAGAAGCGGTACATGAAGATCGTATCACTGGCGCCGGAGGTGCTCTAGCATGAAGCCACTGGTATACAAGAAGGCCAAGCGGATTCGGCACCAGGCGCCGGCCCGGATGCGCCTGCACATCACCAAAGGCGACACCGTTCAGGTGATCTCTGGTGAAGACAAGGGCAAACGGGGGCGGGTGCTTCGGGTGCATCCCAAGACCGGGCGGGTGACGATCGAGGGTGTGAACGTGGTCAAGCGGCATCGCCGCGCCACCCAGACGGCGGAAGGCGGCATCGTCGAGTTCGCCGCGCCGATCCATCACTCGAAGGCGATGCTGATCGATCCCAAGAGCGGTGAGCCCACCCGGATCCGGCGGCGCCGGGATGCCGATGGAACCGTCGAGCGGATCGCCCTGAAATCGGATCAGCCGATCCCGAGGAGTCGTTAGTCATGGCAGACGAGAAAGAAGGCGGAAAGGGCGGAAAAGGCGGGAAGGGCGGAACGGCCACCGCCGCTCCCCCCAAAGGTGGAGCACAGGCTCAGGGCAAGGGGAAGGACAAGGCGCCTGCTGCGGCCGTGGATCACGAGCCCAAGGCCCAGGAAGGTAAGCCCCGGCTGCTGGACTATTACGAGAAGACGATCCGGCCGCGTTTGGCCAAGGAGTTCGGTCTGACCAATCCGAACCAGGTGCCGCGGCTGGTCAAGATCGTGCTCAACGTGGGGATGGGCGACGCGGGCAAGAACCCCAAGCAGCTCGAGGCGGCGGTCGAAGAGCTGGGCCTCATCACCGGCCAGAAGGCGGTGGTAACCCGGGCCAAGAAGGCCATCGCCAACTTCGGTTTGCGGGCCGGGGTTCCGGTCGGCGCCACGGTGACGCTCCGGGGCGCGCGCATGTACGAGTTCCTCGATCGCTTCATCAATCTCGCGGTGCCCCGGAGTCGTGACTTCCGCGGGCTGCCCAACCGGAGCTTCGATGGCCGGGGGAACTACACCTTCGGGATCAAGGAGCAGATGATCTTCCCGGAGATCGATTTCGACCGGGTCGAGAAGATTCACGGGATGGACATCACCCTGGTGACCTCGGTCGACCGGGATGACCTGGCGATGGGACTCCTGCGGGAGCTCGGATGGCCCTTCCGGGGCGAGACGCCCCAGAGAGTGGCGTAAGGACAAGTCGCGAGTCGCGAGCCATGAGTCGCGAGCGCGAAGGTGAATGAAGTTCGAGACTCGTGACTCGAGACTCGTGACTAATTAGGAGAGAGCATGGCGAAAACCGCCTGGATCGAGAGAGCCAAACGCACGCCGAAGTTCAAGGTACGCTCGGTGCGCCGCTGCCAGCGGTGCGGCCGGTCGCGGGCCGTACTGAGGAAGTTCGGTCTCTGCCGTATCTGTTTCCGTGAGCTCGCCCTGAAGGGGGAAATCCCAGGCGTGCGCAAGGCCAGCTGGTAAGAGGAAAGACAAGTATGAATCTGACTGATCCCGTCGCGGATATGCTGACTCGGATCCGGAACGCCTGCTCCGCGGGCCACCGGCGAGTCGACATGCCGGTGTCCAAGCTGAAGAGCGAGGTTGCCCGGCTGCTGCGTGATAATCACTACATCGCGGACTTCAAGATCCTCGATGATGGCGGGCACGGTGTGCTGCGCCTCTATCTGAAGTATCACAACGAGGCGCCGGTCATCCGCGAGCTTCGCCGGGTCTCCACGCCGGGCCTGCGCCGCTATGTGAAGTGCCGCGAGCTGCCTCGGGTCAAGAACGGACTGGGCATGGCCATCGTGTCGACCCCGCGTGGGCTCATGACCGATCGCGAGGCCCGCAGCGCCAACCTCGGCGGCGAGCTGCTCGCCGTGGTGTGGTAGGAGGAGCCATGTCGCGTATTGGTAGAAAGCCGGTAACCGTACCCAAGGGCGTCACGCTCCAGCTGCAGGGAAACAGCGTCGCGGTGAAGGGCCCGCGCGGCGAGCTGCGCCGTGAGCTCCACCCCGAGATGCAGCTGGCCTTCAGCAACGATCAGTTCACCGTTACCCGGCCCAGCGAGGAAAAGCGGCACAAGGCGCTCCACGGCCTGACCCGCACTCTGGTGCAGAACATGGTGGAAGG
>DASUVR010000110.1:0-9452 GCA_036378855.1 Gemmatimonadales bacterium
GGTCCACCAGCCGATGCGCGGATACGGCAATGCGTACCTGAAGGGGTTCGCCAGCGCCCGCGGCCAGTACCTGATCATGGGCGATGCCGACGACACCTACGACTTCACCCTCATCCCCAACTTCGTCGATCTGCTGACCACACAGGGATACGACTTCGTGACCGGCAGCCGTTACCTGAATGGCGGCCACCGCAACATCACTCCGTTGCACCGGATCTTCGGCAACCCGGCTCTGACTTCGCTGCTCAACCGTCTCTTCGGCACCCGGTACACCGACGTGTACTGCGGCTTTCGGGGATTCAGCCGGCGAGCCTACGACGTAATTCGTCCACTCAGCCCGGGCATGGAATTCAATCTCGAGCTGGCGATCAACGCCGGCCTGGCCGGTTTGAAGGTGACCGAGCTTCCCATCGAGCTCGCTCCCCGGAAGGGTGAATCCAAGCTGCGGACGTTCCGGGATGGCTGGCGGAGCCTGAGGATGATGCTGTTGTACTCGCCGAACATGCTGTTTCTGCTCCCCGGCTCGCTGCTCCTCGTGCTGGGCTTTGCCATCCATCTGGCGGTGCTGCTGGGGCTGGTGCGGTGGGACGGGCGTCCCGCGGCCGGGGTCACCGGGGTGTTTGCGACGATCCTCAGCGTGATCGGTTTCGAGATCCTGAGCCTGGGCCTCCACACCAAGACCTATTCCTGGACTCGCCGGTTCGACCGGCACAACCGCGCTCTGGAGCGGTTCTATCGTCGGTTCACCCTGGAGACCGGGCTGTTACTGGGTGGAGCCCTTCTCCTGTTGGGGGGCGGCGTGTTAACCGGAGTGGTCATCGAATGGCTGCGGGCCTCCATGCTGCCGTTGCCCCGTCCGGAATGGGCGTCGCTGGGGGCCACGCTCTTCATCATCGGCGCGAGCACACTCTTCTCCTCTCTGTTCATCTCCGCCATGTCGATGCAGCGGCAGGAGCAATAGTCCGATGGGGCGAGGACATCGGGCATACCTGGCGATTCTCTTCGCGCTGTCGGTCGCGCTGTGGCTCCCCCGGCTGCGGGGCCCGCTCGACCTGCGATATGACGCCGGCGTGTACTACGTCCTCGGCACGTCGTTGGCCGAAGGGCGGGGCTACCGACTCCTCAGCGAGCCTGGAGCGATCCAGGAGGTGCAGTACCCGCCACTGCTCCCCCTCGTGGTTGCAGTACACCAGCGGCTGGCCGGAACCAGCGATCCGGTGATTGTCGGCCATTGGCTTCGAATCACCTACGCCGTTGTGTTCGTGGCCTACATCCTGGCCGTGTACCTTCTGGCCAGCCGTTTTCTGCCGGCCGGGTTTGCCTTTGTCACCGGGCTGATCACGCTGCTCCAGGTGCACACCACCTGGATGTCGGATCTGTTGTTTACCGAGATCCCCTTCGCGCTGACTACCCTCCTCTTTCTGCTTGCCGCCTCCGGCCGCGGCCGGATCCGCACCGGGCTCCCAGGGATACTCGCTGCCGCCGGTTATCTCCTCCGCAGCATCGGCATCGCCGCGCTGGTTGCCTGGGTCGCGGAAAGCTTCCTGCGGCGTAACCCCCGGCAGCTGATCGCGCGCGGAGTGGTGTCTCTGATTCCGTTACTGGGATGGCAGCTCTATATCGGCCGGGTGCAGGCCAGTCCAGAGTACGCCCACCCGGCCTATGCGTATCAACGCGCGCCCTATCAGTACTACAACGTCAGCTACCTGGAAAATCTCCGCTACGTCGATCCCTTCGCGCCGGAGCTCGGCACGGTTTCGGCGAGCGCTATGGCGGTGAGGATGGGCGCCGCCCTGGTCAAGATGCCCGCCAGCCTGGGAGAAGCGGTGAGCTCCCGAGCGGAATGGTCCACGTCTGAGATCAAGCGAATCAATGCCGAAGGGCACTCCATCTCGATCCCGGTCTGGATCGTACAGGTCCCTCTGGTCTTGTTGGGAATACTCTCGTTGATCGGCCTGGTGCTGTTAGCCCAGCGCGGCGAGTGGCTGATCCCCTTGTACGTCCTCGGCTCGATCGTGCTGATGGGCCTGACGCCGTGGCCGGGCCAGTTCGAGAGATACCTGGCTCCTCTCACGCCTCTTCTCGCCCTGACGCTGCTCCTGAGTCTCCTGACCCTGCGGATACGGCTCTCTGCAACCGGCTCGCCCTGGGCGGGCAAGCTGGGGAGACTGGTGCTGGTGACGGTGCTGGTGGGAGTCCTGGGGCAGGAGACGTTCGTAATCCACAAGGTGTACACCAAACAACATCGCGAAGTCGACTACCAGGATCGCCAGGGCCGGCGCCACGAGCAGCGATACTTCTTTTATACCCAAGCCTGGCGAACCCACGACGCGGCACTGGACTGGCTGCGTGGAATCGCGCGACCCGAAGACGTGATCGCCACATCCACTCCACACTGGGCCTACCTCAAGACCGGTTCCCGGGCGGTCCTACCCCCCTTCGAAGCGGACGTGCGCGCCGCCCGGGATCTCCTCGATGCGGTGCCGGTCCGATACTTGGTAGTTGACGGCCTGGAGTTTCTGGACGTAACCCGGCGCTACGCCGCTCCGGTGGCACGGGAATATGCCCGGGAGTGGCAACTGATCTACTCGTCCCCCGACAGCACGTCTCGAATCTACCGGCGGGCGGACGCGGCGGTGGTCGCCGCGAAGGTCGGGCCCTCCTTGGGACCGAAGTAGAGGATATCGGCCGACTGGACCTTTCGTTGTCCCGAAAGTCGTGCGTGACGGCGTAACCAGTCGTCCTCTGGCGCGGGCTCGCCCACCTCATGCACTCGAACCAGTGCGACGCGGCGGTGGCCGGGCAGAAGAGCATCGAGATCCTGGGGTATCTGGCGCCGGTCGAGCTGACCGACCCAAGCGGCAAGTGGCACGCTGGCCGTCATGTAACGAGCGACGCCGACCACTCCCGAAGGGATGGAGTGCACGATCACCAGGTCTCCGGGGAGAGCTTCGGCGGACAGGATGTGGCCGATTTGTATGTAGGGCTCCCAGGCACGGGGATGGTGAAACACCGCCCGGATTCCGGGCAGCCAGGCAACGATGATCAGGCCGAGAAATCCCCATTGTAGGCGGGGCTGCAGCCGGCTCAGCGCAAAGCCAAGGAGCAGGATCGCGGCCGGCATACCGGCCAGGGCATAGCGACCAATCAGAGAGGCAAAGGTGCCTCGCAGCAGATCGAACACGAGGGGCCCGAAGCAGGCGGCTAGCAGCCAGAGGCAGAGCAGCTGAACCGGAGCGGAGAAGAGGGGTCTGAGACCGCGCCGCCACACCGCCCAGGCCACTACCAGAAGCAGTACCGCGAGAAACCGGTCTGACCAGCGGGAGCCGCCCCAGACCCCTCGGCCCGCCAGCAGGTTCCAGCCCAGGAGTAGGGGGGCGCTGAGTGCCTGAGCGAAGGAGAGCGGTCCATTGAGCCAGGACCCTGTCACTCGCCAGCGGCTGAGACTTGTGGGAAGCTGGGTGTACCACGGGAGTACGGCCACAATGGTGACGAGAACGGCCCCGGCCAGATGAGAGCGGAAGAAGCGTCCGGGATGGAGCACCAGCCAGAGCACGCCGGCGCACCAGACGAAGGCAAAGAAGTAGTGGGTAAGAAATCCGGCACCGCCGGCGAGGACCCACAGAGCCAGAATTGAGGGGCGGGTGCCCAGCTCATGCAGTCTCAAGCTGAGCCAGATGAATGCAACGGCCAGGAACCAGAGCAAGGCGTACATTCGCCCTTCGACCGAGTAGTACAGGCTGAGTGGCGCGACGGCATACAGCAGCGCCGCCGACAACGCGGCCGATCGACCGCCGATTCGTTCGGCGAGCAGCCAGATCAGGGGAAAGGCTGCCAGAGCCCAGAGCACCGAGAAGAGACGCAGGGCCAGGTCGGAGGTACCGCTCACCCGGGTCCAGAGGTTCAGCAGCAGGTAGTAGAGTGGCGGGCTCGTGTCGGAGAGCTGGACGGCCCGGATGACTCGGCGGGCCCCGGCCGGCGGGGTCTCATGCTCGAGGTACCGAGCGTACTCGGCTGGCGGCTGAGCCTCGCGCTGCTCGACGAAGTCACCCTGGACGGGGTCAGCGTCAGCCGCGGGATGCTCCAGACTGTGACCGGTAGCCATCGCGAGGGAGAACAGCTCGTCGGCCCAGAGTCCCCGCTCGCCCGCAAGCACGAAACGGAGCACGACCGTCACGCCGAACAGGAGAAGAGCCGAAAGCATGCGCCTCGACCGAGGACTCAAGCGATCGGCTCCGAATCAACTGGGAGATTCATTGACCGGGAAGATAGCCGTGGGGACTCCTCGCGTGGTGGTCCTGGGAGGCGGGCTTTCGGGGATGGCGGCCGCCTATACCCTGGCGCGCGCCGGAGTGGGTGAGGTCACCCTGCTCGAGGCCGGTGCCACTCTCGGAGGTCTGGCCGGGAGCTTCGAGCGGGAGGATCACTTTTACCCTCTGGGGTATCATCACATCCTCCATCGCGACCGGGCGCTCCTCTATTTCCTGGAATTGATTGGCGCCCTTCCCGACGTGGTGTGGCGCCGCATTCAGATGCTGTTCCATCTCGGCGGGCAGTCATACGATCTCGCCAGCCCGAGCGGCTTTCTTCGCTTTCCCATGAGCCTGGCCGATAAAGCGCGATTCATGCGCCTCATGGTGAAGACCTTCAGCCAACCCGACTGGGCCGCCTGGCAGGATCGCAGTGCCGCCGAGCTGGTGGATCACTACGGCAGTCCCGGCGTCCGCGAAGCCCTGTTCGAGCGTCTCACTCGTCTCAAATTCGACTTGCCCTGCGGGGACGTCAGCGGGGCGTGGCTCGGTGCCCGGCTCCATTTCCGCGAAGGCTCCGCTCCACTGGGCTACATCCCTCACGCCAACTGGACCAAGGTGCTCTGCGATGGAGTGACCCAGCTGCTCCAGGAGACCGGCATTCACATCCGACTCCGGGCACCAGTTGCCCACCTCCACACCAGCCAGGGTCGAGTGGTAGAAGCGGAACTGGAAAGCGGAGAGCGCATTGCCGGTGATGTCTTCATCAGTACCGTTCCTACCCGGATCTACCTGGGGCTGGTGCCGGAGGATACCACTCCGGAGCTCCGCCGCATTCGCTACACGGCGCTGATCTCCGCCATATGTGCAACTCGTCAGCCGGTGACGCCGCAGGCCTACTGGAACAACCTGGCATCACTCGACCGAACGGCGGGAGCGATCTTTCTGCTCAGTGCGCTCAATCCGACCATCGGCCGGCAGGGAGACACCTGCGTCAATTTCGTGACTCATCTCCCCGCATGTGACCACCCGCTCTTCAGGCTGCCCAAGGACCAGCTGATGGCCCGGTATGCCGACGATTTTCGCGAGGTGTTCGGAATCGAGCTGCAGCCGTTCTGGACCCACATCTCCCGGGTACCGATGTATTCGCCCGTGTTCGATCGTGGGTTCCGGAATCCGCCGATGATGAGCACATCATGGGGCAACGTGTACTTCGCCGGCAACTACCGCACGTTTCCTTCCATCGTATCCACCGGCACCGCCCTGGGCTCCGGGGTAGCCACCGCGAGCGCACTGCTCGGGGATCTGGGCCGGGCGTCTGGCTTGTCCCAGTCCATCGCCAACTTTCGCCTCCGCTCCATGCCCCGCGCGAACCCGTTACCGGATGCCGGAGCCCTGGTATGACCACACTCGATCTCAGAGCGCCCGCGCGATCCCAGTGGTTGGCACTGGCCGATGCTCTCAGAGTCCACCAATGGGTCAAGAATCTTCTGGTCCTGGTGCCGGTGTTGTTGGACCACAAGGTATCGGATCCCGCTGTGGTGCTCAGAGCCCTGATCGCCTTTGCCGCCTTCTGCTTCGCGGCGTCAGGCGCGTATGTCATGAACGATCTGTTCGACCACAGGGCCGACCGCCATCATCCGACCAAACGGCACCGTCCATTCGCGGCGGAGACCCTGAGCCGTCCCTTCGGGATGCTGATGGTGCCGCTGCTGTTCGCTGCGGCCCTGCTCTGTTCTCTGGAGCTGGCGCCCAAATTCGTCATGCTGCTTACGCTGTATGTAGTACTGACCACCGCCTACTCCGTCTTTCTCAAGCGGGTCGCGGTCCTGGATGTTCTTCTCCTGGCCGGGCTCTACAGCTTGCGGGTGCTGGCCGGCGTGGCCGCCACCCACGTGCGGTTCTCGACCTGGCTCCTGGCCTTCTCGATGTTTCTCTTCCTGAGTCTCGCCTTTCTGAAGCGCTATGCCGAGCTGAGCCAGCTACAGGTAGGAGCGGAGGAGTCGGTGGCTCGTCGGGGATACCTCCGGGGTGACCGCGAGTGGCTCGCATCAATGGGTGGCTCCAGCGGCTACATATCGGTGCTGGTCCTGGCGCTCTATATCAACAGCGACCAGGTCATCGCGCTGTACCATCGTCCGTTGCTGCTCTGGTTGATCTGTCCCCTGCTCCTTCTCTGGATCAGCCGGATGTGGCTCCTGGCTCACCGGGGTCGGATCCATCAGGATCCCATCGTCGCGGCGGTCCGTGATCCCGCCAGTTACGGCATCGGAACCCTGGTGGCCCTGATCATGTACGTTGCGGCCTACCCTCTCTAACTCATCCACCGTGCACCCGCACCAGTCGTGGGGACGGTACCCCCGAGCCGAACACACCGGTGTCGTCCCGGTGCTCTGGCGTTCCGACCCGCCCGCGCTGTCTGAGGTCTCCGGGAAGCTGCTGCCGTTTGCCTACGGACGCAGCTACGGCGACAGCTGCCTGAATGCCGGAGGCGCCCTGCTGGATGTTTCCGGCTTGCGCCGGTTCATCAGCTTCGATGAAGCTCGCGGAGTTCTACGCTGTGAGGCCGGGGTCACCCTGGCAGAAGTTCTGGCCCTGATCGTCCCGCGGGGCTGGTTCGTTCCCGTGGTTCCCGGTACCAAGAGGGTATCGGTCGCCGGGGCAATCGCCAACGACGTTCACGGAAAAAACCACCACCGGGCCGGAACCTTCGGGGCGCATGTGACGTGCTTCGAGCTGCTGCGATCCACCGGCGAGCGACTTCTGTGCTCGCCGGAGCGCAACGTGGAGTTGTTCCGGGCCACTATCGGCGGACTGGGCCTCACCGGCCTGATCCTGTGGGCCGAGTTCCGGCTCAAGAGAATACCCGGAGCCCGGATAACCATGGATCGGATCCGGTTTTCCTGCCTGAGCGAGTTCTACCAGCTCTCCCGCGATGACCAGGAATACGAATACACGGTGGCGTGGATCGACTGCCTCGCGCGGGGAAGAGCTCTGGGGCGGGGATTGTTCCTGCGGGGAGATCATGTCGCGGGAGGCGGCGGGGCACAGTACGAGGACGGTCCGGCCATCAGCGTTCCAGTCGATCTGCCTTCAGGGTTCATCGGGCGGGCCACAACGAGGTTCTTCAATACGGTGTACTATCACGCCCAGCTCCGAAACCGGCAGCGTAGAACACTGTTCTACGAGCCATTTTTCTTTCCGCTGGACGGCATTGGCGCATGGAACCGGCTCTACGGAGAGAAGGGATTTCTGCAGTACCAATGTGTCACCGGGGAAGACTCGGAGAGCGCGGTGGTGGACTTGCTGGAGCAGGTTGCGCGCTCGGGTGAAGCTCCAGCGCTCGCCGTCCTCAAGAGGTTCGGCCGAATTCCCTCCCCCGGAATGCTCTCTTTCCCCCGGCCAGGGGTAACCCTCGCCATCGATTTTGCCATGCGGGGCTCCTCCACCCTGAAGCTGCTCGACCGACTCGATCGTATCGTGGCCCAGGCCGGCGGAGCAGTCTACCCCGCCAAGGATGCGCGAATGAGTGGCCCGAGCTTTCAGCGCTTCTTCCCCAAGTGGGAGTCATTCGCGTCGCAGATCGACCCCAAATTCTCCTCCTCGTTCTGGCGCCGTGTCTCTGCGGCATGACCCGCCCGCCAGGGTGCTCATCGTGGGCGCGACCTCGGCCATCGCTGGTGAAACGGCAAAGGAATTCGCCAGGAACGGAGCCCACCTTTTCCTGACCGGGCGGAATGCCGGGCGCCTGACCGCGGTTGCGGACGACCTCCGAGTGCGGGGAGCGGCTGGGGTCGAGACGGCTGTCCTGGACGCCGCCGATGTTGCCACTCAGAGCCCTGCGATCGAAGCGGCCTTCGCCACCTTAGGCGAAATTGACGTGGTCCTGGTGGCGCATGGCACGCTTCCGGATCAGGAGCGTTGCCAGGAGCAGGTAGAGGAGACAGTGAAAGCGCTGCAGGTCAATTTTACCGGGACCATCGCTCTGCTTACGCTGATCGCAAATCGGCTGCAAGCGCAGCGGCACGGCTGCCTTGCCGTCATCGGCTCCGTGGCCGGGAGCCGGGGGAGGCGGACGAACTATGTCTACGGCGCAGCCAAGGGAGGGGTCGAGATCTTCCTTCAGGGTCTCCGCAGCCGTCTGTTCCCGTGCAACGTGACTGTCCTGACCATCAAACCGGGGTTCGTCGATACCCCGATGACCGCGGGGCTAAAGAAGAATTTGCTCTATGCCGATGCCGGACGCATTGGACGCGGTATCCACCGTGCAATCGTGCGGCGCAAGGACGTCGTTTACCTACCCTGGTTCTGGCGTCCGATCATGGGTGTGCTCACCAGCCTACCGGAAATCGTGCTTAAACGGCTTCCCATCTAACCCTCACCACCGCACGGAGAGACAGCTCAGGCCCCCATCCATTTTGCGGTACTCCGACATATCGATCGCCAGCACCTTATAGCCCAGATCGCCCAGCCGAGCCGCGGTGTTGGGAAACCCTCTTGCGATCAGGACTGTGTCGTTGACCCGGATGCAGTTGGCCGCGTACTCCTCACCCTCGGGAATCCTCACTACCTCCCATCCCCGAAGCGCCTCGTGCCCCTCCAGCTCACCCCAGGCAACGAGCCGCCGGTCACCCAACCACGACAAGCCGGTCTTGAGGTGCAGCAGCCCAGCCGACTTCCGAATGTCGATCAGGGAGGACCCGTAGCCGCGGTCGGCCAGCCATCGCGCCAGCTGCGCCGCCCCTTCCATGTTGGTCCGCTGAGAGATGCCGATGAAGAAGTGATTCCCCGACTCGCACACGTCGCCGCCGTCCACGGTTCCCGGTGCCGTGATTCGCTCCAGCTCGGGAAACCAGCGGCAGAGTGCCTCGCCCAGCGCCGTCACCTCTCCCGCTCGAGTGGGAGCACCGGGGCGAGTGAGGATCGCACCCTCGGCAGTGACGATGGCGGCATCCTCGACAAAGGTGGAGTCGGGGAACTCGGCATCGGCCGGAAGCCGGGTCAGCGCGAGACCCAGGCCCTCCAGGGCTCGGCAGTAGCTCTCATGCTGCTGCAACGCGAGCGAGAGATCGGGAGGGCCGAGATGGGAGGAGGTAATTCCGTGGGCGAAGGTTGATGCCGGGGGACGGACGATCGCGCGGGTGAAGTGCATGGTGTGGTCTAGGGTCTGGCGTCTGGCGTCTGGCGTCTCCCAACTGCGAT
>DASUVR010000111.1:0-4032 GCA_036378855.1 Gemmatimonadales bacterium
AACGGACTTTCACTCGGCCGCTCTCACGAACTGAACGGAGCGTTGATGCGCGAGGTCGTCTACTGGGGAGCCGCGATCGTCGCGGCCATTTCGCTGGGGGCCTTCTTCCTGAAGCGCGCTCTCCGGCCGCCTCGTCGGCTCCCGCCGGTGCCCCGGGAGCTTACCGTTCGCGCCGTCGTCCCCGGCATGCCCGGGATTCGCTACCTGGCCGGCGTGGATATCGAGCCCTTCGTCCAGGACGTCATGGCCGCGAGGCAGCACGAACAGGAGTTCCTGGTCCGTTCCGGCCATGCCGGGCCGCTTCCGCCGGCAGACCTGCTCGTCATCTCGGGGGGGGGCGACAATGGGGCGTTCGGAGCGGGCCTGCTCTGCGCCTGGAGCGCGTCGGGAAACCGCCCGGCGTTCAAGAGCGTCACCGGCATCAGCACGGGGGCGCTGATCGCGCCGCTGGCATTCGTGGGGAGCGAGTACGACGAGCTGCTGAAGAAGATCTACACCTCGGTGACGCCGACCGACATCATGGAAAAGCGGAACGTCCTGGCCGCCATCACCAACGACGGCATGGCCGACAATCGGCCGCTCTGGGACCTGATCTCCCGATCGATCGACGAGACCCTCCTGACCCGGATCGCGGAGGAGCATCTGAAGGGCCGCATCCTCCTCGTCGGCACCACCAACCTCGACTCTCGCCAGCCGGTCATCTGGAACATGGGGAAGATTGCCGCGAGCGGTCATCCCGAGGCGCTCCGCCTCTGCCGGGCCATTCTGCTCGCCTCGGCCGCTCTCCCCGGGGTGTTTCCTCCGTCGATGATCGGCGTCGAGGTGGACGGCACGCCCTATGAAGAGATGCACGTGGACGGCGGAGCGTCGGCCCAGGCGTTCCTCTACCCGCCGAGCATGCCCGGAGTGGCGCGGGCGATGGGAGGGGACATGGCGCGCGTGGGCCGCGTGTACGTCCTGCGAAACTCCACATTCGGCGCCAGCTGGTCGCGGATCGAACGCCGGACGATCACCATCGCGGGCCACGCCATCACTTCACTCATCCACACGCAGGGCCTCGGCGATCTCTATCGGATCTACGTGACGGCCCAGCGCGATGGGTTCGATTTCAATCTGGCCTACATCGGGTCCGACTTCACATACAAGAACAAGAAAGGGGAGTTCGACACTCTCTACATGCAGGCCCTCTTCGATTACGGTTACAACCTCGCCCGCCGGGGCTTCCCGTGGAAGAAGAGCCCGCCCGGGCTGGAGACTCCGCTGGGCCTCTGAGCCGAGGGAACGCGGTCGCTCCGGCGGCAAACGGGACGGTGTCAACCCACTCCTTGCTCGTCTCCTCCGTGGATCCTCGGGGCGGCTCGGGGGAAGCGGCTAGTAGCCCCCAGTTTGATGCGGCGGCGGCGCGCGTCAGCCGGGTCACTTCCGGGACTCGTAGCCTTTCTGGATGGCGGAGCGCTTGTCCGGGCTGTTGACGCTGCCTGGCGGGGCCAGTCGGTCCTTGAAGGTCTCGACCAGACCGGAGCTCGCCTTCGCGCTGCCCAGCCCCTCGCCGATGGCCACGTAGGTGCCAAGGTTCTCTTCCCAGTTGGTGACGCCACGATCGCGCGCCAGATCACCGAGCTTCTTCTGGTAGGCGTCGAAGGGCCCACCCGACTTCGCGTAGGCCTCGGTCGTGGTCCGGACGTCGTCGAAGTACGCGGTGTCGCCGGGGCTCGAGGAGGCGGAGCTGCTCGCGGAGGAGTCCGACGAGCTCTTCGAGCTGTCCGACGAGCTCTTGGCGCTATCCGACGAGCTCCTGGAGCTGTCCGAGAGCGAGCACCCGAGCGGACCCAGCAGCACGGCCAGCAACAGCAGGAGACTCACCGGTTGCCAGCGCCGCCGCACGAAGAAATGTGTCAAGTCGCCGCTCCTCTTGGGGGTGGCGATGCCACCGAGGACTATAGATTCAGCGCAGTCCCGATTGCTGCATACATTCAAGGTCGACTTCGTTGGCGCGAACATGTGTTCCGAGAACATAGTCAGCCAATGGGAACACGACATTGAAGTTCTTGTTCCGGTGTTTGTGATGCAGCCAGTGATAACGGGCCAGAAACCTATAGACGGGCCAGGCGCTGAACCGCCGTTGCTCCGGCTTGTGCATCTCGAGGTGAATCTTGTTCCACGCCCAGTGGTGAAAACACATAGCAGCCACGAAGGCCGCTGCCCCCTGCCAGGACACCAGGGCAATCACGGCGGCAAAGGGGAGGGCCTTCAGTGGCGCCTTGTGCAGAGTCAGACGTATCTCCTTGTCTTCACCAACCGGCACAGGCTCATCACTGAATATTTCGGAATAGTGTTGATGATGGACGAGAGCGTGAGCCTCGAATATGCGGTTATAAGCGGTGGTATGCCGACTGAGGAAGTTCCTTCGGTGCATCAACTTGCTGTGGACCTGGTGCTCGATAAAAGACACCAGAATACACGAGATGAGAAACCAGCCTATGATCTGCAAAACAATCATCACATCTCCTGGGAGTGATCATCGGGCCCGCCACGATGATTGCGAGCGGGATTGGCTTCTGGCCTCTTGTCCTGGAGACGCTCAGTCGCGGTGGTCTCGACGCCGGACTAGACGGAGTAGCCCGAGAGCGGTGAGGCTGAAGAGCGTGAGCGTCGCCGGCTCGGGGACGGGCGCCAGGTCATGGTCCACTTTCGTGGTGGCGGTCCAATCCACGATTTGACCACCCGGTCCCGCGGTCCGGGCACCGGACAGAGTCTCCACATCACTGTGAGTTCCATGAGATTTGATCGCCCCCCCAGGGGGGGTGAGGGCGACCCCGCCGGGAGCAATACCCTGAATCAGAAACATGAACGGGAGGAGGTTTCCCGGCCCGGTCTGGCCATCGCCCAGAGGGTGATTGAGGTGCCGAGCGGTTCCCGTGATCTCCACTTGATCGCGGAAGACACCGCCTACGTTGAAATTGTCCCTGATTCTGATGGATCCCTGGACATTCCAGAAAGCATTTACGTGTGAGAAGGCGACGGGACCGCCGGCCGTGGCCGGGAGCACCGCCGCTCCCGACAGAGTGAGCGACATGGTTGACGAAGTGCTGGTGAACGTGTCATCGAAGACCGGTATCGCCTCGGACACCCGATCGCAGCTGAAGAGCACGAAGAGAGCAACGAGGGTGGTTCGCGCGAACGTCATCGGAGCACCTCCTCTCACTGTTGGGACCGAGAGGTGCAGACCTAGCAGATGCGGCGACGCGGACTGGACGGATGGTAGGGGTCCGGGCGGCCGGAAGTCAAGATGAATTGAGACCGGGGATGTCCCGCCGGCTGTTGAACTTGGCTGAGTGCGGCGGCTCGGGGTGCACAGCATAGCGCACTGTCCGCTAGAAGAAAAATCGGGGAAGTGCGCACGAGGGGGATAGAGCCACGCCACCAGGCGGCGCAGCTGCCGCCGCGCGGCGTCGGCGCTGGCGGCGCGATAGGCGCGGCTCAGCGCGGCCAGGACGTAAGCCTGCCGGCCTTGCGGCACCACCGCCTGCAGGTTCCGCCGCTTGTGGACCTGACAGCGTTGGATCATGGCGACGTCCCCGAAGACATCCTGCAGGGCGGTGCGCAGGCCCTTGCCCCGTCGATCACGCAGAGCAGGCGCCCCTCAACCGCGAGCCCCCGGGCGAGCACGTCCTGGAGGAGCTGGGTGCACACCGCGGCGTTCTCCGTCGAGCCCACGCTCACCCCCAAGGGCTCCTTCCGCCCGTCGCGGGTGACCCCAGGAGGACGATGACCGGTGTTTGTTGGTGCTTCAATTCGCGCTGGCTTCATTCGGCGCGCATCAGACAAGCCGCCGCCGGCTTTGTTTCCGCCGGCGCGCTGAGAACTCGTCAAAGCCGCGTCCGCGTTGCCCATGTCCCTAGCGATCGCCATGCCGACACCATCCCGGCGACGCCATGCGGCATGAACCGCATCGAGAGCACGAGGAGCGCTCCGAACACCGGATGGACGAGGTCAAGGGACACCATGCCGGCGATGTCGGGCCAGAACTGG
>DASUVR010000112.1:0-10702 GCA_036378855.1 Gemmatimonadales bacterium
ACGCCGAGCTGCCGTCGTACCTCGCCGGCTGGGACGTGTGCCTGCTCCCGTTCGCCCGCAACGAAGCGACGCGGTTCATCAGCCCGACCAAGACGCTGGAATACATGGCGGCGGAGCTGCCCATCGTCAGTACACCGATAACCGACGTGGCTGAGCCGTACGGCGATATCGTGTATCTCGGTAACACTCCGGCTGAGTTCCTCGCCGCCTGTGATGCGGCACTGAAGGCAGGCCCTGACGAGAAGGCCCGCCGGATCGCCGGGATGCGGCGGGTGCTGGCAAACACCTCTTGGGATGTCACAGCCTCAGCGATGGAGAAACTCTTGGCTGCCGCAGTGGTCAAAAAGACCGCCGTGCCGGCCTAAGCACTTTGAAAGGATTTAAGGCCTCAGCATGCCAGCTCGACATATGGACACCTCGGAATCAGTCGTACCGGTAGTCGTCATCGGAGCAGGTCCCACCGGCTTGAGCGCAGCCTACCATCTCGGGCGAGACTCGATCCTGTTGGAGCAGGCCGATCGGGTTGGGGGATGGTGCCGCTCTATCGAGGACAACGGCTTCACCTTCGATATGGCCGGTCACATCATGTTCTCCAATGACCCCTATGTCCACGAGATGTATCAGGTTCTGCTGGGGGACAACGTCCACTGGCAGGATCGCGAGGCCTGGATCTACAGCAAGCAGGTCTTCACCCGCTACCCGTTTCAGGGAGCCCTGTACGGCTTGCCACCGGAGGTCATCAAGGAGTGTATCGTCGGAGCGATCGAAGCCCGATTCGGGAGTCTGACCGCAAAGAAGCCGGCGGCCGACAAAGGGACCAACGGCGACTACACGGGGACTGAGCGCCGGGGCATGTTCGAGCCGCTGATGAAGCCCAACGGCATGCGCAGGCCGCGCACCTATACCGGCGCCGAGCGCCGGCTTAACGCCCATAAGGGAACTCCCAAGAGTTTTGAGGAATTCATCTATAAGGTGTGGGGCCGGGGGATCGCGAAGCACTTTGCCATTCCCTACAACCAAAAGCTCTGGGCGGTTCCGCTGAAGGAGATGGAGACTTCCTGGCTAGGTGGACGGGTGCCGCTGCCCAATCTCGAAGAGCTGATCGAGGGCGCGCTGTCCCCATCGCCCAAGCCGATGGGACCCAACGCCCGATTTGGATATCCGCTACGCGGTGGCTTCCAGGCATTGATGAACGGCTTCCTCCCGCTGCTCAAGGGCGACCTCCGACTGCAGACCAAGGTCGTCCAGGTTTCGCCCTCCCGGCACACAGTGACCCTGTCCGACGGAACTGTGCTGCCGTACGAATTCCTGATCAGCACCATGCCTCTCCCCGGCTTGATCCAGGTTATTGGCAACGAGGCTCCCGCTGATGTCCGGAAGGCAGCAGCCGGCCTCAGACACGTCTCGGTGCGCTGCGTCAACATCGGGGTTGGACGGGAAAACCTGACCGAGAAGCATTGGATCTATTATCCAGAAGACCCGGTCTTCCATCGGATTTTCGTGCAGGGGAATGCCAGTCCGCATTGTAACCCGCCCGGAGGCTTTGGCCTGACCTGCGAGATTACCTACTCCGATGCCAAGCCCCTTCCCTGCGATGGCGATGCGCTAGTTCAGCGCTGTATCGAAGACTGTCACCGGGTTGGGTTCTTCCAGCCGGGAGACCCGATCTGGGCTGCTAATCAGGTCGATATGCCGGTGGCCTACGTAGTGTATGATCATGACCGGGCTCGAAACGTGAATGTCATCCGGGAGTGGCTCTCCGCCCAGGATATCGTGCTTGCCGGACGCTACGCCGAGTGGGAGTACTACAATTCGGACCATGCGTTCATTGCGGGCAAGAAGGCAGCGGAGCAGGTGGCAGAGCTCCAGCGGCAACAGCGATATGTGAATCCAGCTGCCTCAGCCATGACGGCATCTGCCCAGTAGTCTCAGCCCGACTCCACTGCAGCGTGAGCGGGAGAGCCTCAATCCGGTTCTCCCGCTTGCCGTTTACCGCATGCGCTCTCCGTATTTACTCTTTTACCCATGACAGAGATTCTCCGAAGGCGTCCCGAGGACTTCCTGTGGGCCACCGGGATCGAGGACACGTTTGTGCCCCAGACCCGGCCCGGTCACCGGGCCCTCGATGAGTATCAGCTCATCGGGCACTACGAGCACTGGCGCGAAGACCTCAGCCTGGTGCGCGACCTCGGCCTCAAGATGGTGCGCTGGGGAGTGCCCTGGTATCGGCTGGAGCCGTTTCAGCCCGGTGAGTTCGACTGGCGCTGGACCGACCAGGTGATTCCCTACATGGTCAACGACCTGGGCATCACGCCCATCGTCGATCTGATGCATTACGGCTGCCCCTTCTGGCTCCGTCGGGAATTCGCCAGCACCGAGTATCCCAAGGCTGTGGCGGAGTACGCCGCCGCATTTGCCCGGCGCTACACGGGACTGGTGCGCTGGTACACCCCGCTCAATGAGCCTATCGTCACCGCACTGTTCTGTGGCCAGCGCGGGCTCTGGCCTCCGTATCTCCGGAGTGAGAGCGGATATGTGCAGATCATGCTGCAGGTCGTGGAAGGGATCATCGAGACCAGCGCGGCGCTGCTGTCGGTGAACCCGGACGCCCTGCTGGTACACGTCGAGGCCACCGGGCTCAGCCGCACCGCCCGGGAGGACCTCCATGCCGTAGCCCGGGAGGAACAGTCCCGCACCTTCCTCGCTTACGACCTGTTGACCGGCCGGGTCACTCCGGACCATTCCCTTTTCCCCTGGCTGGTCCGGAATGGGGCCTCTCCCGACCGGCTGGCCGCCATCGCGGCTCGTCCGGTGCCGTTCAGTCTGATGGGTCTCAACTTCTATCCCCAGTGGTCGACCACCCAGCTCTACATCGACCGGCGGGGCCGTCTGGCATACCAGCCGGTGGAACAGGATGGCGCCGGCTTCACCAGTCTGATCGAGGACTATTACCACCGCTATCGTTTGCCGATCATGGTCACGGAGACCAGCGCCAAGGGGAACGAGGCGGTGAGAGCCCGCTGGCTCGAGGCGTCGGTGACCGCCATCCGGGGGCTTCGCAGCCGGGGCATCCCGGTTCTCGGATACACCTGGTTCCCACTGTTCACCATGATCGATTGGAAGTACCGATTCGGCCGGGGACCGCTGGAGGAATACCGGCTGGATCTAGGCCTGTACACTCTGGACGGCGCCGAACACCGTTGGCGGGCCACCCCGCTGGTCGAACAGTTTCGGAGCTACATCAGCGACTCTGAGAATGCCATTGGGAATCTGGGAGTCGAACAGAGTCTCTCGGCCTGAAGTCTCGATGACATCTCCCCACCCTCCACACCCACCAGTCTCCGAGCGCCGAGCCCCGCACGACCGCGACTCGGCACAGACCTTCATCCCACGCCGTTACTCGGGCGATCACTCCGAGTTGTTCCGCTCCTTCTGGATTGCCGGATTCGAGTCGGCATCGCACATCAACCGGTCCGGTGTGCGGATCGACATGGTCTCCGCTACCCAGCACGACACCTGGGTAAACCAGGACTACGCTCGGTTGGAAGAGTGGGAAATTCGCACCGTGAGGGAAGGAGTTCGCTGGCACCTGGTCGAGACTGCTCAGGGGTTCGACTTCTCCTCCCTCCGGCCCACCGTCGAGGCTGCTCGGCGGCACGGCATCCAGGTGATTTGGGCTCTCTGTCATTACGGGTGGCCCGATGATCTGGATATTCTCGCACCGGGGTTCATCGATCGCTTTGCCCGTTACTGCGGCCAGGCAGCACGGTTCATCCGCGAGCATAGCGACGGTGTCCAGTTCTACACCCCGACCAACGAGATCTCGTTTTTGGCCTGGGCAGCTGGAGAGAAGGCGTACATCCATCCCTACCGGGAGGACGCCGGAAGAGCGATCAAGGAGCAGCTCATCAGGGCAACGATTGCGGGCATCGAAGCAATCTGGTCGGTGGACCGCAGCGCCCGCATCATGCACACCGAGCCCCTGATCCACGTGCTCACCCCGAAGGATCGCCCTGACCTGGCCCGCGCGGCCGCCGATCAGAGGGCGGCGCAGTTCGAAGCGTGGGACATGCTGGCCGGCGCGATGGAGCCCCAGTTGGGGGGCCACCCACGCTACCTCGATGTCGTGGGCGTCAACTACTACCACGCCAATCAATGGGAACACCCTGACCAGCGCCTCCGCTGGGAAGACACGCCCCGCGATCCGCGTTGGCTTCCGTTGAGCTCAATGCTGGCTGAGGTGTATTACCGGTATTGGAGGCCGGTTGTCGTGAGCGAGACCAGCCACTTCGGCGCTGGGCGGGGACGCTGGATTCGCGAGGTCAGCAACGAGGTAGGCAAAGCTCGCGAAGCTGGGGTGTGCGTCGATGGGCTGTGCGTCTATCCAATTATCGACCGGCCCGATTGGGATGACCCGGACCATTGGCACAACAGTGGACTATGGGATCTGTGCCGGACGCCTGAAGGGAAGCTGGACCGGGTATTGAATCAGGAGTATGCCGCCGCGCTCCGGGCCGCCCAGGCTTGCCTTCGCTCGGGCGGCGTCAGCTGAGCTTCTAGGGCATCGTCACCGGGGGCTGGTTTACCAGCTTCATCCGATCGTCTGGCGCGCCGGTCCGGGCAGTTCGGGCAATCAAATCCCGCATCATGATGCTTGCCACCGGATGGGTCCCGAGGTGATCACGGATGCCATAGGTGCAGATCATCAGCCTTCCCCGGTCGATGGGGCGTTCAGCCACCAGCGCCACCACATGATGCACCCAGCCGACATAGAGCCCGGAGTGCACGTTGGCCGCGAAGTCGCGAGGCGTAAGTCCGACGATCACGGTTTCAGGAGTAAGGTCCGCAAAGGCGAAATCCACCGTGCCGCCGGTCGGTATATCCCCGAACATCTTGTCCTGCCGGATCCAGCTCATGCTGCTGGCCCAGTCGCCCTGCCAGCTCCGGCCGTGCCGCTGCGCGATGCTGATCGAACCGAGGTGCGCCTGCTGAGACTCGGGCTGTTCGGCCAGCCAGAGCACGCGACCGCCGTTCTGCACATACCACCGCAGCTCATCCGTCATCCGCTCGACCACCACCAGGTCTGCCGCGTTTTCGTCCACCAGCTCGTAGCCCATTCCCGCCAGACGGGCTGAAAGCCGGGGGAGGCCGGGAACTGCTATGCGCAGGTCCGGCGACGGCTGCTCGAAGCGGGGGAAGAAGTAAAGCTCATGGTGGTTGCGGGTGACCAGCTCCCCCGCCGCACTGAATAGCCGCATCTCTAAGCGAGCCCGGGCCGGCCGGTCCAGCCGGGGAACATCGAACACGGCAGTACCGATACTGGTCAGCTGGGCTCGCTGCGGAATTACCGACTCGAAGGAGCCCCGGATGTCCGGCCATTCGTCGAGCTGCCACTCCAGGCGGCACCCGCGGAGATCGGCCGAAGAGAAGTGCGAGAGCGCGAGCTTCACCTCACAGCGCTCACCCTCCCAGAAGGCAATCCGCTCCCAATCTGTCGGGACGATCGCATCCGGGTTGTTGACCTGGCCCATGACGTCGTAGAACGTCTTCGGGTTGCGGCACATGTCCAGCAGCCCGTTGCTCTCCCAATGGACATCGGTGAATTCCGTGATCACGTAGCCGACGATGCTCGGGTGCCGCCGCATCTGTTCGATCTGATACTTCAGCGCGGTGAACTGCATCCGCTGGCTGGCCGCGGCAAGCTCAGATAGCGTGGGAAAAACCTTGTCGAGATGAAACGCCTTGAAGCGCTGCTCGATGCCGTGGGGGTAGACCACGCCGTCGCCCCACTCGATGCCGGTCTCGAACCACCAGGGCTCCCGGCCACCGTAGCACTCCTTCAGTTTGCCGACATCGGGCAGGCCCCAGTTTCCGAACTCCGAGACCACCATCGGCTCACTGCCACGCCGGCGGACTTCGGGAGCCGGCTGCCGGGGGATCGGATTCCAGGGATCCCGGATGTATTCCCGCCACGACTCGATGCTTTCGTAGACGTGGGCAAAGGTCCACGGCGGCCGGCTGGCAAAGGTCTGGACCCACTCCTTCCACTTCCGGTAGTGGTCCGGCATTGCGTAGTAATTGTGAAAGTCCTCGATGTCGGTGACCACGTGGAAGTTGGTAAAGCAGGGTGAGTTCCCTACCACCAACCGATGCGGATCCAGCGCTTTCAGCTCACTGTACATCTCCGCCAGCCAGGCGCGATGCCCGGCATTGACCGCCAGGTCTACTCCCCAGTTCTCGTTGACGATGGTCCAGATGATGATAGAAGGATGGTTCCAGTCCCGTTCGACCATTCCAAAGAGCGTCTCCTTCGCTCGCCGTTTGGCCGCGTCGGTCAGCTCCTGCCAGTTGGGAAGCTCGGTCCAGATCAGGAGACCAATCTTGTCCGCTGCGTCGTAATAGCGGGGATCGGTGATCTTGATGTGGGTCCGAAGACAGTTGAGTCCCATGTGCTTCGCCTTGGCGAACTGCTCCTCCAGCTCCGCGTCGCTGAAGGGGGTATAGATCAGGTCGGGGTAGTAATCCTGGTCCAGCGCTCCCCGCAGGTACAGCACCTTCCCGTTCAGCAGCAGGTGGCCGGTAGAAGAGGTCGCGATGGTTCGCATCCCGAACCGGGTTGCCAACTGGTCCTCCGGCTCGGCCCGGTCGTCGTTGCTGTCGAGCAGCACGGCCTGCAGCTCGTAGAGGTTGGGCACCGTGGTGTCCCAGAGCATCGGGTCGGGAACCGGCACGGTCAGCTGCTCGGCCTCATGGCCGCTCCCTATCACCAGACGGTGGCGACGCTGCTGGCCGCGTGGATCGGTGATGTTGAGCCAGAGACCCAGTGGTTTGTCCGCCACGCGATTGAGTGCCACATCCACCCGGATCTGCTCGCCGGGGACATCGGGAGTGACTCGGAGTTGGGTGAGGTGAATGCGTGCCCGGCGCTCCAGGTACACACTCTGCCAGATTCCGCCGATGGGACCGTACCAACTCTGTTTGCCGTGGGGTATTTCGGCGAAGGTAAACTCGGGAAGAAAGTCGGCATCGTTGCCGGGATCGACCACCCGCACCACCAGCTCGTTCGGGCCATCGCGACGAAGGCTGTCGCTCACGTCGAGCTCAAAGGGCAGGTATCCGCCCTCGTGCTCGCCAACCTGCTGGCCATTGAGCCACACTCTGGTGAAGTAGTCCACCGCTCCGAAGTGGAGCACGAAGCCGGCAGGCTGACCATTCGAGCGTCCGTCTGTCAGATCGAAGTGCCGGCGATACCAGGCCACGCCGCTGTAGTCTCTCAGGTCATCGAATTGGGCTTGCCAGGGCCCGGGCACCCTGATCTTTCGCCCCTCATTTTCCTGGAGTGTGGTTGGGGTGAGACCTTGCTGAGGATCGGGGAAAAATTCCCACTCGCCGTCGAGATCGGTGCGCTGACGAATCACGTCTTGGACTCCAGGCGTGCTAAAGAGAAGTCATTGGCGGTGTAAGAGAGGCATGACCAGCGGGTTTTGCAACTTTAACGGGAGATGACCCGGGAGCTGGTGCGCAGGCCGCGCCGCCGCTCCAGCCAGGTACCCGCCAGGGCCCCCATCAGTCCCCCAACTGCGGCGGTAGCAGTAATGACGGCAATGCCGTAGGCAAACACCCGGGACTCGCTGAAGGTTTGATCGACCGGACCCGGACCCACCATCCAGGCGGCGAGTGGACCCAATGTTCCGTCCAAGAACCCTACGGCCGCGGCTGCAAACACCGCAACGGTCAGGCCGCCGCGAAGCGAAGCGAGCAGGCCGACACTGAGGTAAATGAAAAGGGAGACCGCACCGAGGCGGGAGTAGGGGAACCCCAAGGGGCTTCGGGTCAATGCACCAACGATGTCCAGGCCCACCAGCAATGCCGCGGCGCCGAGGATGACCGGGGTAACCCGCTTCATAGAGCTCCTCTCGTCTTCTGAACGACCCAGGGCGCTGCATCACGATTGAAGTTGGAATGGTGCAGGACAGTAAGGTGTACTCATATCATTCGATCAACAAGCGGGGTGGTCGATCTGCGTTGGGATATGGCCCGGTGTACATTAGGTCTCTGCTGCCTTCCCTCACTTCTCTGGAGCTGATGTCCCATGCTTCTCGTGTTTCTCGCGATTGGGGTGGTTGCTGGAGTGTTATCGGGATTGTTCGGCATTGGTGGTGGTATCCTCATCATCCCATCGCTCGTCTTCTTCGCCAAGTTCCACACCAAGCTGGCCATCGGCACCTCGCTCGGCGCAATGCTCCTTCCGGTAGGCCTCCTGGGGGCTTACGCCTACTACCAGCAGGGCAACATCAGTATCAAAGGCTCACTGCTGATCAGCCTGGGCCTCTTCTTCGGCGCGTACCTGGGCGCCCGGCTGGCCCAAACCATTCCCAGCCCCACCCTGCAGCGGATGTTTGCGGTGTTCATCGTGCTGATGGCTATTCGGCTCTGGCTCGAAGCGGGGAAGGGCTAAGCCATGACCGAGGCATCCGCACCGATCCAGCTCACCTCTGCCGACTTCAGCCATGGCGGCAGCATCCCCCGAATCCACAGCTGTGAGGGCGAGAATCTCTCCCCCGCCCTGGCTTGGGAAGGGGTTCCGGTCGAGCGCCGAAGCTTGGCGGTGGTCTGTGACGATCCGGACGCACCCCGGGGCACCTGGGTGCATTGGGTGTTGTACAATCTGCCGGGGGAGACGGTGGAGCTGTCCCGCGGAGTGCCCGGCCTTCCTGAGCTCCCCTCCGGCGCCCGTCAAGGCCGAAACGACTCGGGCGAGATCGGCTACAGTGGGCCTTGTCCTCCTGCAGGAAAGCCACATCGGTACTACTTCCGCCTTTATGCTTTGGACATCATGCTCACCCTTCCCCACGGGGTCTCCAGGGCCGAGCTGGAGGATGCCATGTCCGATCATATCCTGGCTCAGGGAACCTTGATGGGGACCTATCAGCGGGGCAGTGGGACAGCGGAGCAGCAGCCCCGTTAAACCACGGCAGGACCAGTTCGTCTACCGAGACACCGCCCGCCTCCCGGCCCCTCTAAGTTTCAACCATGCCACTCCTCACCCTCACTGATCGCGGCTTCTACTGCGAGTCAGGAGACTTCTACATCGATCCCTGGGAGCCGGTGGACCGGGCGGTGATCACGCACGCCCACGGCGACCACGCGACCTGGGGCTCGCGGGCCTATATGGCCGCCGAGCCTGGAGTCTCGGTGCTGCGGGCCCGCATGGGCCCTACCGCAGCCATTCGGGGGGCACGCTACGGAGAGACGATCAGTGTCAACGGGGTCACCGTATCCCTCCATCCGGCGGGACACATCCTTGGGTCGGCTCAGGTGCGCCTCGTGCACCGAGGCGAAATCTGGGTTGTCTCCGGCGACTACAAGACTGACCCTGACCCTACCTGTACGCCCTTCGAGCCGGTCCGATGCCACACTTTCGTAACCGAGTCCACCTTCGGTCTCCCGATCTACCGCTGGCCGCCTCAGTCTGAAGTATTTGCCGACATCAACAACTGGTGGAGGGCAAATGCCGCGGCAGGCAAGGTCAGCATGCTCTATGGCTACACGCTGGGAAAGGCGCAGCGGCTGATTGCAGGACTCGATCCTGACATCGGCCCTATTCTCACCCACGGAGCGGTCGAGCGGATGAACGCCGCCTATCGGGCCGCCGGGGTTTCGCTTCCACCCACCCGCTATGCCGGCACCATGGAGCGGAAGGTGGATGCCGCCGGGGCCATCGTCGTGGCGCCTCCTCACGCCAGCGGATCTTCCTGGGCTCGACGCTTTGGCCATCAGTCTACGGCATTCGCCTCCGGGTGGATGCTGGTCCGAGGCGCCCGCCGCCGTCGGGCGCTCGATCGCGGCTTCCCCCTGTCGGATCATGTCGATTGGCCCAGTCTGCTGGCAACCATAGAGGGATCAGGTGCGGCCGAGATCTGGGTTACCCACGGCTTTACTGCGCCGGTTGTGCGCTGGCTCCGGGAACGCGGTCTGGACGCTCAGGCGGTGCAGACCAGGTTCGAAGGCGAACGGGATGATGAAGTCAGCGACGAGGCGGGGCCCCTGGGCGGCGGGGAAGCTGTGGCAGATGAGGCAGTGCGGTGAGAGCCTTTGCGAGGCTCTTCAGCGCGATCGACGAAACGAACGCCACCAGCGAGAAGGTCGCCGCGCTGGTGGAGTACTTCCGAACCGCTCCCCCTCAGGATGCCGCGTGGACCGTGCACTTCCTCAGCGGCCGCCGTCCCAAGCGATTGGTCGGGTCGCGCAAACTGGCCGCCTGGGCCTCCAGCGAGGCGGGCCTTCCAGCGTGGCTGTTCGAGGAGAGCTACCAGACCGTCGGCGATCTGGCCGAAACGATCACCTTGATCCTGCCCGACACCGGCGCTTCCAGCGAGCTATCTCTCTCGCATTGGGTCGAGCAGCGGCTGCTCCCGCTCCGGGGCGAAGACGACGACGTGCAACGCGAGGTCATGGTGGAATCCTGGCGTGAGCTGGACCGGCGGGAGCGCTTCGTCTGGAACAAGCTGATTACCGGCAGCTTCCGGGTGGGTGCCTCACAACGTCTGGTCACCCGAGCTCTAGCGGAAGTGAGCGGAGTCGAGGAAGGAGTGATCGCCCACCGACTGATGGGCGCCTGGGAGCCCACCGCTGATTTTTTCCAGCGGCTGATAGCCCCTGACACTCGCGACGCCGACGTCAGCCGGCCGTATCCCTTCTT
>DASUVR010000113.1:0-2573 GCA_036378855.1 Gemmatimonadales bacterium
GGCTCCGCGCTGGTCGGAATGGTGTTTGCGGCGGGATGGACGCCCTGCATCGGCCCGGTTCTGGGTGGCATACTGAGTCTGGCTGCAAGCGCGGGCGACGTCCGGCGGGGCGTTTTGCTCCTGGCGGTTTACTCGGCGGGCCTGGCGGTGCCCTTCATCGTGGCGGCCCTGGCCGTCGAGTCGTTTCTCCGCTGGTTTCAGCGCTTCAGGCCGCTGCTCCCCTGGGTGATGCGAATTACTGGCGGCTTGTTGGTGCTGGTTGGTGTGTTGCTGATGACTGGGCAATTCACCCGTCTGGCAGCCTGGCTGCAGGGCCTGACCCCGGAGTTTCTCAAGTCGAATCTTTGACCTCTTCCAGCTCCTCCTCCATCTGCTGCCGCCGAAGCAGCTCCCAGTAGCGACCACCCGCGGCCAGTAGCTCTGCGTGGACCCCCTGCTCCACAATACGGCCGCCATCCAGTACCAGAATCCAATCGGCATCCCGAACCGCCGCCAGGCGGTGGGAGACGATAATGCTGGTCCGGCCAGAGAGCGCGCTTCGAAGCCCCGCCAGAATGCGAGCTTCTGTCTGGGCGTCTACCGCGCTCAGCGCGTCGTCCAACACAAAGATCGGCGGGTCCTGGGCCAGTGCCCGTGCTATTGCCGCCCGCTGTTTCTGACCTCCGGAGAGATTGATGCCGCGTTCACCGATCAGGGTCTCATATCCAGCGGGCAGGGCGGGCAAGGCCTCGGTCAGCTGGGCCACCCGCGCCACCTCCTCCAGCCGGCCATCGTCCGGCGCGCCAAGCAGGATATTACGCCGCAGGGTCTCGCCGAAGAGAAAGGTTTCCTGGGGCACGAACCCGACAGCGCGGCGAAGGTTTTCCAGGGCCAGCCGCCGGATGTCGATGCCGTCGATCAGCACCGAGCCCCGGTCAGGGTCGTAGGCCCGGACCAGGAGATCGACCAGAGTTGATTTACCCGAGCCGGTTGCTCCCACGATGGCCAGCGACGCTCCAGGCCGCACGCTAAAGGAGATCTCCTGCAACACCCAGCCCCGCTCTTTCGCGCCGGGATACCGGAACCAGACATCGCGAAACTCCACGGCTCGCGCCCGCTCTGCCGGTGGCAGCACCGTGGCTGAGTGAGGACTGGTGATGGCGGGCTCCTCCCGAAAGAGCTGATTGATCCGCCCCATGGAGGCAGCGCCTCGCTGCACCAGATTCACGGCCCAGCCCAGCGCAATCATCGGCCAGACCAGCATTGCGAGATACACGCCGAAAGCCACGAACTCGCCCGTCGAGACGGACCCCGACATCACCAGCCTTCCGCCGGCATACAGCACGACCAAGCCACTGGCGCCACCCAGCAGCGTCAGGAGGGGATAAAACGCTCCCTGCACCCGGGCGAGCCCCAAATTACGCTGCATATACTCGTCGCTCAGCTGGCGAAAGTGCTCGATCTCAGCGCCTTCCTGGCGATAGGCCCGCACCACGCGCACGCCGGAGAGGTTCTCGTGCGCGTGGGTCGTGAGCTCACTGAATTGGGCCTGAATGGCCTGTGATCGAACGTGAATCATCCGGCCAAGCGAGACCATTGCGATCGGCAGACCCAGGAGCGGTACCAGCGCCAGCAGGGTCAGCCGGGGACTGATGGTGAGCATCGCCGGCGCCACCAGGAGGGCGCGGATTGTAGTATCGACCAGGTACATTAGAGCGGGGCCCGCCACCATTCGGACCGCGAGCAGATCGTTGGTTGTGCGGGCCATCACATCACCCGTCGGATACCGGTCGTAGAATTCGGCCGACATCCGCTGCAGGTGGACGTAGAGTTGGTCTCGCAAATCGGTCTCAACGCGACGGCTGCCGCTGTTGAGCAGCTCGCGCATTCCGTAACGAGCCACCCCACCTGCCAGGGCAACGGCGAGCAGTAGAACCACCGCGGTTTGGACGTCGCGAAACTCACCGCCGGCTCGAAGGGCGTCGATGCCCTGCTGAAGAAAACGGGGACCGAGGGTCGCGAAAAAGTTCGATACGACCACCAGCGTCAAGCCGATAAGGTAGGCCCGGCGGTATCGCTTGAGATAAGGGAGGAGGGTCCGCAGCTCACGCATAAGAGAGCTGGAGTGTCACCGGGCCGCGGAACCCGAGCAAGTCACATCAAGGAGGCTTCGATGTCGAGAACCATGATTGCAGCGCTGACGTTGGTGGCCATCACGGCCTGCGGCCGGGGTGATAGAGAGCAGGCCGCCACCGCGGACAGTCTCAACCGTGATCTTCAGCTTGCGCCGGTCGACACCACCGCGGAGTTGAACGATCGCCCCACCGCGAGCACCTCCACTCCGGCGCCGGCACCGAGAACGCCTGCAAAACCCATCCGGCCGACCACGAGCTCGCCCGGCACTCCAGCGGCAACCCCTTCGAAGCCCGCTACGCCGGCTCCGACGCCCTCCACCCCCTCGGCAGCTAGTCTGGCCGCCGGCACGAGTCTGACCGCCGCTACCACGGCCGAGATCCGTTCCAACAAGAACAAGGTCGGTGACACGGTGATGGCCAAAATCGCTACCGACGTGAAAGACAACTCAGGTCATGTCG